>CBFQYI010000504.1:0-3440 GCA_965720825.1 uncultured Chryseobacterium sp.
AATGGTCACTTCAATGTCATACGTTTCTGAAACTCCTACAATCAGTCGATCAACTTCTACCGGGACCACATCATTACCATCATTTCCCACTACTTTTATCTTTCCGCCTCCATAATTCAGCCAGAAATAGGTAGATGAGCCTCCGTTGGCCACTCTTAATCTTACTTTGTCACCAGCTTTTAAATTAGAATAATCAGAGCTTGGAGTTCCGTTAATTAAGAATTTATCGTAATAGACATCACTTACATCCATGGCTTCCATTCTTTTCCATTCATTCAAAGCTTTTGTTCCCAGATTTCCGGACTTGATTGCTTCCCAATAACTCTGTACTGCATTTTTCTTTACCGCATACCAATCGGTGTTGGCCATATGGAGCCTTCTTGCAATCTGCATTGGGTCATCATCACTCCAATCTCCCAGTAATACCGGAATTTCAGCATTATACTCTGTTTTTGGTTCGCCTTCTCTTTTTTTGAAAATCAGAATACCGTTCATTCCTATCTGTTCCTGCAATGCTTCATGAGAATGGTACCAGTACGTTCCGTTTTGAGAGATTCTGAATTTATATAAATGGGTTTCTCCAGGTTTTACAGGTTTGGTGGTAAGATATGGAACTCCATCCTGTTCGTTCGGAAGAATCACTCCATGCCAGTGTAATCCTGTATTTTCCTTAAGCATATTATGCAAATAGATCTCGGCTGTGTCTCCTTCCGTAAAATACAGCGTCGGAGCCTGAAGTTTCCCGTTGATTGCAATTGCTCTTCTGTTTCTTCCTGTAAAATTCACAATAGTATCTTTTACATAGAGGTCGTAGCGAACCGTTTTCCCTCCAAATGTAATTCTCCCGTTTTCAGAGTTTCTTCTTAAAACAGAACCTTCTGACTTTGCTTTATCTGTAGGAGAATGATCTTCTTTTTCCTCAAGTTCCATCCCGCATTTAGGACATTTTCCCGGTTTGTCTGAAATGACTTCCGGATGCATCGGACATGTATAGGTAATTTGAGAATGGATTGTATTTATTTTTGTTTCTGAGGATTTTGCTTTTGCCTCTGTTATAGATTTCGCTTCCGACTTGGTTGCTGCTTTTGACTTTACGGCAACAGTTTTCTTCTCCAGAGTCATTCCGCATTTCGGACAGTCTCCAGGTTTAGAAGACACCACTTCAGGGTGCATCGGACAAGTATAAACATTTTTTGTAGTTTGAGCGAAAGTCAATACAGAGAACAAAAGTACCAGAAACATTATCAGCTTTTTCATAATATTTCGAACTTTTTAGAAGTTGCATAGCTTAAAGTTAATTATAATTCAAGCTATGCAAATTATTATTTTAAAGGATATTACGGTAATTATTTAATCTCCGACTTTACACTTCCACATGTAAGCATAGACTTTCCGTAATATGGATTAACGATCTGTTTTTCATCGCTTAGCCAGCTTCCGTCTGCCATTGGGCAATATTGAACGTAGACTGGTTTTTCAGAAAGCTTGAACTGCTTGGTCAGCGCAATCATATTGTCCGAAAGGTTTAAAAAAGTTTCTCTTTGCGCAGCAATAGTTCTGGAATCCGAAATGACAGAAGCATCTTTTCTGAGAACATTAAGGTTTCCTTCTGAAACTACTTTATAATCAATAACAGAAGCTGTTTTAATGAATTCTGTTGCGGCTTTTGAAGTTTTATCCGCATCATCTGAAGCTAAAGCAGATTTGATAGCAATATAATTCTGGTATAGTTTAGAAACCTGAGCATCCTTTTTAGATTGTGCAGATAATGAAACGATTGAGAATAAAGATAAGGCTGCTGTAATGATATATTTTTTCATTGTTTTAAATTTTAGAATTAATTTTTAATAAAGAATAATGGATTACGCATTAGTAAACGCGTCAGAACATGTCGTTCATAGCAGTATATGCTTATACCGGACGACTGACAAATTCTAAATTCTAAAATTACAATGATTGATGTAGATAGGTACAGGCCGTCCGTCAGGCGGTGCATTAATCTGGATCTGAGTAAATTTGATTGCAGAAAAAGACTTATCAATAATGGTAAACTGATGTTTCACCGGTATCTCTGAAACTGCACTTAAGAAATCAACGTTCACATAATCAGATTTCTGGGAATCGTCTACTTTTACGATTTTGATCTCCGTTTTGCAGCATCCTTTTTTTTCCTTAACACCACATTTCGCACAGATGTCATCTGCTTTCTGACTTACAGAAACAAATTCTTTCATACAATAATGAATGCTAAAAGCTGCTCCGGAAGAAAATCCGAAGTAGAAAATAGAAAACAATATGGCAAGAATCTTTTTCATTAGTAAGACAAAGGTAAAAATATCTCTGAAACCGTTGTTATAGAATTTGGTAATGTTGTTATAAAATTCGGGTAAACAAAAAAGCTCCCGAAAATCCGGAAGCTTTCTGCTATTTTATTTTTGATCGTAATTCTATAGTTTGAATTCCAGTTTCACATTAAAGAAACGCCCTGTAAGACGTACCGGAACAGGATACATATAATTGCTGTTATAGTCTGTGATCCATTGGTTAGCAACAGTATTGTTGATATTAAATGCATTGAAAACCTGAACACCTAATGTCAGTTCCTCAAAATTACCCCAGAAACCGGATCTCTTATTTTTTTCTTTCGGATCAATAAATACCTTTGTCAATCCTAAGTCTACCCTTTTATAAGAAGGCAGCGTCTGCTGATAATTATAAGCTGAACCAAAATCTGGTTGTCCGTTGCTGTTAAACATTACGGGAGCTCCTGTAGGTAATCCCATTGCATACACTAAGGTAAGGTTCACACGCATAGACGGAAAGCTTGGCATATAATCCTGATAGAACATCGCAAACCTCAACCTCTGATCTGTAGGTCTTGGAATATCTCCTCTTCCATCAATATTCTCATACACCCTTGCGTAACTCGCAGATAGCCAAGAATCTACACCAGGAACAAATTCCCCGAATAATCTTGTGTCAATACCATAAGCATATCCTTTGGAATTATTCTGTCCGGAATAACGGATTCTTACATTATCCATATAATACGGGATCAAGTTATCCATTTTTTTATAATAAAGTTCCGTAGTCAGTTTAAATGGTCTGTCGTACATCTGGAACTCGTAATCATTGGCAAGAATAACCTGGATAGAGCGTTGTGACTTTATATTGGAGTTAAAATTACCATCCAAATCTTTAATCTCTTTATAAAAAGGAGACTGATAATAGATTCCTCCGGAAATTTTGAACAACATGTCGCTTTCCCAGTCAGGCTTTATCGCAAACTGAGCTCTTGGAGAGAAAATAGTTTCTTTATTAAAACTCCAGTTCGCCACACGTACTCCGGCATTCACAAATACTTTACTGGCTCCCCAATAAAACTTCTGTGAATACTGTGCGTATGCTGAAAGTCTTGTGGGTTCGATATTATTTTGTCC
>CBFQYI010000505.1:0-3437 GCA_965720825.1 uncultured Chryseobacterium sp.
CCTTCACTTATAAAGATGCTGCGATCACGGATTTATTTTATATGAATAATAAAATGCATGATCTGTTTTATAAATTCGGATTTACAGAATCTGCCAGAAACTTCCAGACCAATAATTTTGGAAATGGCGGTATGGGAGGAGATGCTGTTAATGCAGAAGCTTTTGACGGAAGCGGTCTTAATAATGCCAATTTTAGCCCAGGCTATGAAAAAATTGTCAATGGACAGCCACAGGTGAAGGCGGGTAGAATGCAGATGTACCTATATGATAGGCTACAAACAGCTGATGACCCGGTAGTAAGATATCAGTACAATTCTCCTGCTTCTGTCACAAGCAGACCAATAGTAACGACAGCAGGAGCGTCTTTTGGGCCTTTGTATACAGGTCCTGTAACAGGAGATCTTGCTATTCCGGTACCTGCTGATGCGTGTACAGCACCGGTCGCCGGAAGTCTGGCTAATAAAATCGCAGTCATAATGGGTACTAATTGTGAATTTGGTCTTAAGGCTCTCAACGCACAGAATGCTGGAGCTGTAGGAGTGATTATCTATAAAACTACTTCAGATACACCATCTACAATGGGACCGGGATCCTCAGGAGCACAGGTAACGATTCCTGCAATCAATATGGGAAAAACGGAAGGTTTATTCCTGACTGGACAACTGAATAGCGGAAATACCATTAATGCAACGCTCAATTTTGATTATAGTGGCTACAAGAATGCATGTTTTGATAATGGTACTATGGCCCATGAGTACGGACATGGAATATCCAACCGAATGACCGCGCAGGGATACAGTTGTCTCTCATCTACCAACAGCACAGAACAGATGGGAGAAGGCTGGTCAGACTTCTTTGGACTTATGGTGACAGCCAGACCCGGAGATACTGCAGATGTTCCCAGAGGACATTCAACGTATACGAAAAGCGAACCTACAACAGGGAATGGCAACAGACTGGCTAAATACTCCCCAGATTTTAGCATTAATGATTATACCTACGGAAAAACAAATACAAATACAGAAGTTCATCAGATAGGTTTTATATGGGCAACAATGCTTTGGGATCTGGCATGGAAGTATATCGAAAAATATGGATATAATAATGATGTACTGGCAAGCAGTACTTCAGGAAATGCAAAGGTTTTTCAGATTGTTATTGACGGGCTTAAACTGCAGCCATGCAGTCCCACTTTTATTGATGGAAGAGATGCCATTTTACAAGCTGATGTAATAGGAAATGGAGGAATTGATAAATGCTTGATCTGGAATGTATTTGCAAGAAGGGGCCTTGGAGTGAGCGCATCTGCCGGCTCCAAGACGGTTGCCACGGATCAGATAGAGGACTTTACAGTACCTGCGGAATGCAATACAGCATTGGCCACTCAGGAAATTAAAAAAACAGAGTCCAGATTTATTGTTTTCCCTAATCCTGCTTATGATGAATTTTTCGTGGGAAATATAGATAAATCTCCTAAAGAGGTTAAAATTATATTGTTTGACATGTCCGGTAAATTAGTATTGACGGATTCCAGAGAATCAGGATCGAAGAAGGCTGTTTCTACAAAAGGACTTCAGAAAGGAGTTTATATGGTTCATATCAGCCAGGGGAATCAGTCCCAAGTTGAAAGACTTATTATAAGATAGCGGTGAGGATTAATTTGGTGATAAAAAAAATAAGCTTTCTAATGAAAGCTTATTTTTTATTGACAGAGATAAGATAATCATACACCATTTGATGCTGGTCATCAGTGAGTTTAGCCTTTGGAGCCATTCTGCTTAGAGTATTGATCCATCCATGGTTGTCATGCTTGGTTGGTTCTGGAAGCTTATGGCATTTTGCACAGGAATTTTCAAAAATGGTTTTTCCTTGCGCCAACTGCTCAGATGAGGTATACTTTGGCCCGGTAACAGCCACACTTTTTGGCCCACAGCTTACCAGAAATGCTGATGCTGCAATACCTGTTAAAATGAATTTTTTCATATCCTATTTTTGTTTGATGATTACTTCTTCACAGAAACAATATAATCATAAACCCATTGGTGTTGCTCATCCGTCAGTTTTGCTTTTGGAGCCATAGAATTCATAATTCCCACCCATTGTACAGGATTGTGTGAAGCAGGATCTGGTAGTTTATGACATCTTCCACAAGAGTTTTCAAAAATAGTTTTCCCCTGAGCAATCTGCTCTGCAGTAGAGGTAGAGGTTCCTGCAGTAGCAGCGGATGTAGAAGCTTTCGGCGTACAGGAAACCAGCAAAATAGCAGTAAACGAAGCCGCAGCGATGAGTTTTTTCATGTTTCTTCTTTTGATATATAACAAATGTAATAAAATCCTCAAGCCGTTGATACAGGGTGTTCTAGTTTTAATTTAGAAGAAATAAAAAACTAAATTTATGAAAAATTGATAATTTCAAATAAAGCCAATTTTTGTCTTTTGCGTTATCATTATGATCCAGGTATTGACCATTCCCATTTTAATTATTAATTTTGAATTAATGAAATTTTCTACAGAAGAGCTAATAGAGGGAATACAGTCAGGAAACAAACGCCTGATTGCTAAGGCTATTACATTGGTTGAAAGTAAGAAAGCGGAGCACAGAGTAAAGGCAGAAGAACTTTTGAAGAAGATTATGCCTCTTACCGGCAACTCTGTGAGGGTAGGAGTAACGGGTGTTCCAGGAGCAGGAAAATCTACTTTTATAGAAAACTTTGGTCGCCTGGTTATTGCTCAGGGAAAAAAGGTTGCCGTTTTGGCTATTGATCCCAGTTCGGCCATCAACAAAGGAAGTATTTTGGGGGATAAAACCAGAATGGAAGAATTGGCCAAAGAAGAAAATGCATTCATTCGTCCTTCTCCTAGCTCAGGATTTCTGGGAGGAGTAGCCAATACTACTTTTGAAACCATGATGATCTGCGAAGCTGCAGGCTATGACTATATTTTAATTGAAACTGTAGGAGTAGGGCAATCAGAAGTTCTGGTAGCTGATATTACCGATGTTTTTTTATTCCTTAAAATAATTGGAGGCGGAGATGAACTTCAGGGAATAAAAAGAGGGATCATGGAAATGGTAGATCTTATTTTTATCAATAAAGTAGATCAGGACAATCTTCAGAAAGCAAAAAATACAAGGCTTGAATTAAAAAGAGCTTTGGACTTTATTCCACCTAAAGAAAAAGGATGGAAGATTCCTGTTTTACTAGGTTCTGCACTTCATAATCAAGGATTACAGGAAGTCTATGATACAATATTCGAATTTATTGATCTGAAAAAGAAAAGCGGTCGTTTTGAAGAAATCCGTGTTCAGCAGGCTGAGAAACGATTTGAATACTGGGTTCAGGAATATATTTTATCCATGATGAAAAAGAGCAATGCTGTGGAAGAGGCTTATCACATGCACAAAAAAAATGCTTCAGCCATGGTTTCCAATCCAAGTAC
>CBFQYI010000506.1:0-3432 GCA_965720825.1 uncultured Chryseobacterium sp.
ATTGATGACGTAAAGCTACAAACCGGCAGTTCTGATTTTTACTGCTTTTCGGTCAACAGGCCAAAACTATCGTTGAATAAGCTGATGATGCTCAAATGATGGCAGGACGAGCGTTCTTGAAAACAAAAAAATCACTGTGGGTTACAGTGATTGATAAAAGATAATTTTTAATTGTGGTTATTTATACAGCCATTTTTTTATCAGCCTTGTATAATGGGGCATTATGGCAAATACCATCAGAAAAACAATGATTCCGGAATTGATGAGCCCGTCAGAATAATGATTGGCTGGAATATTTAAAAATCGTAAAAAAGGAATCGTTAAAACAGGAATAAGTACAGACAGTGGATAAATGGCTGACCAGGTTGCCAGAAATTGTTTCCAGCGTACCGGAACGTTATTCCCTTCATTTTCTGTAGTAAAAAGAAAATCAAGCCCGGATCTGATCTGGTAATGGTCGTTTTTTCTGAACAGCGGATTCGCTTTCTCAATAAGCTTTTTCCGGTTATCAGACTCCATCCAGGTTTTAAGATGGTTAATCGTATCAAAACGGATAATAACAGTGTACACAAAAGTCAGATCAGGAATTGGACGAACGATCTGAATATCAATAAATCCTTCAGAATGTTTGGTAACAGGAACAATTTCTTCCAGCCATTTTTCATACTGTAATTGTTTTCCATCCAGAATATGATGGGTAATCACTACGGATGCACCTTGATTTTCCATAACCTTTTTCTATGGTTGAATTTAAAAAGCTCTTTTATACTGCCACGGAATTTCTATTTCATTGCGTAATGCTATGGCTGAATGGATAGCAAAATATGGATCTCTCAGATGTTCTCTGGCGATGATCACCAGATCGGCATCCCCGTTGGCAATAATTGCATTAGCCTGCTCTGCTTCTGTGATCATTCCGACAGCTCCTGCCAGAATCCCTGTCACTTCTTTAATGGCTTTTGCAAAATGAACCTGGTATCCGGGAAATACTTTATCCTTGCTCACATTGGTAAATCCTCCGCCGGATGCCGTGATGAAATCTACACCATTTTCTTTAAGGATTTCCGAAAGTTTAATGCTGTCTTCTAAACCCCAGGCGTCGTCTGATTCTATATAGTCAACTGAAGAAATCCTTACCAACAGAGGTGTTTCAGCGGAAATAACCTTTCTGATTTCCTGAACGGTTTCTACTAGGAAACGGATTCTGTTCTCAAAACTTCCGCCATATTCATCCTGTCTTTTGTTGATCACTGCAGAATAAAACTGATGAAATAAGTAGCCGTGTGCAGCATGAAGTTCAATGGTATCAAAACCAGCTTCAACAGCACGAAGGGCTGCTTTAACGAATTTTGTTTGTAATTCCTGTATCTCATCAATCGTGAGCTCTTCTGCAATAACACCGTTGAATTCCTGAGCAGAAGATGATTTTACCGTCCAGCCTCCTTCTTCCGGAGTAAGAGGTTTCATTCCTTCATTGGGATGTTTCAGACTTCCTTTTCCTCCTGCATGCCATAGTTGAATTCCTATTTTAGCATCCTGTTCATGTACAAAATTCACGATGTTGGTCCATGCATCTTTCTGTTCATCATTCCAGATTCCTACATCGGATAATGTTGCCAGGCCTTCTTCCGAAACGGCTGTACATTCGGTAAGGATCAATCCTGCACCGCCAACAGCCCTGCTTCCAAGGTGAACGAGGTGCCAGTTACCTGGAACTCCGTTTTTAGCACTGTATTGCTGCATCGGAGATAATGCAATCCTGTTCTTTAAGGTAAGACTGCGAATGTGTATGGGTGAAAATAAATTCATTTTTTCTTTTTTAAATTGTTTTTGAAAATGCTTCAGCTTCGGAAACCGCTTCTGATAGAATTTTCTGTACTTCTGCCAGTATTTTTTGCAGATCAGGGTTTCCTTCTGATGCTGTTTCAAGAATATCGAGTTTTTCTTCTAACACAGGATGTAATCCCATGATGGTAATGCTGGATTTGAGATCGTGAGCCCACAGTTTAACATTTTGAAAATCTTTGTTTTCGTAAGCCGTTGTCAGTTTCTGTATATGATTGGGAATGTTCTCAATAAACTGGTGGGTGACCATTTGTTCGAAACTTTTGTTGCCGCCGCTTACTGTCTGCATATAAGTGAGATCAATATAATGATAGTCAGATGATAGTATTTCGTTTTTCTTTTCGTGTCTGCTGTTTCCTTTAAGTCCGAATTTTGAAATCAGCATAAATAGCTCTTCTTCATTCACGGGCTTGGAAATATATTCGTTCATCCCGCGGCTCAGGCATCTTTCTCTTTCACCAGCGAGAGCGTGGGCAGTCATTGCGATAATCGGAATATCCATTCTCAGTTCTTCCCGGATTTTTTGGGCTGCTGTATATCCATCCATATGTGGCATCTGTATATCCATTAAGATCAGGTCGCACGCATTGCTTTGCAGATAACTTACAGCTTCAAGACCGTTCGATGCAATATGAAAATCAATATTCCATTGGGAAAGCACGTGCTTCATCAGGCTCTGATTAATCACATTATCATCAACCACCAAAATTTTCAGGGGCGTGTTCGATTTATCTTTAAAATAATGCGGATCAGCGATTGGCAGCACGGTAAGCTGCTCTTCAGCAATACCGTAAGGAATATAGAAATGAAATGTAGTTCCTTTACCCTGTTCACTGTTTACTTCGATGTTTCCGTTCTGCAGTATGATTAAGCTTTTCACAATGGATAAGCCCAATCCTGTTCCGCCGTAATTTCTTGTGGTTGAATCTTCTCCCTGGTTGAATCTTTCGAAGATTTCAGTAAGCTTTTCTTTGTCAATTCCAATTCCAGTATCTGAAATTCTAAATTCGAGAACAGCTTCTTTTTCCGTTTGCTGTTTGCTGTAGATTTCAACAGAAATATTTCCCTGATGAGTAAATTTTATGGCGTTTCCGATGAGGTTCACTAAAATCTGTGTCAGTCTTGTGGCATCTCCCACCAATGTGTCAGGAATGGAAGGATCAATCGTACTGGAAATGGTAAGTCCTTTTTCTTTGGCCCGTTCTGTAAAAAATGTTTCTACAGAATTGACTAGCCCGTTGATACTAAAAATTCCAGGAGTAATGCGCATCATTCCTGCTTCTATTTTGGATAAATCAAGAATATCATTGATGATCGCCATCAGACTTTCTCCGGAACGTTGTATTGAAGAAACAAATTCTTCTGAAGTCTCATCCAGAGGGCGTTTTTGAAGTAAATTTGTGAAACCGAGAATTCCGCTTAATGGAGTTCTGATTTCATGGCTCATATTGGCAAGGAAATTTTCCTTGGTCTGTGCTGCAACCAACGCTTTTTTCTCGGCAATATCAAGCTCGTTTATGAGTAATCTCTGGCGTTTAAATTGTCGCAGGATATGATATCCAACAACCGAACCGCTCAATATCAGTA
>CBFQYI010000507.1:0-3432 GCA_965720825.1 uncultured Chryseobacterium sp.
AATAATACAGGATGTACAACGTTTCAGCAGGATGCAGAACAAGAAATAAACCATACTCAGGCAATAGCAAAACATTAAAAAAAAGATAATTCCTTCTGAGCTTTTCTTTTAAAGTATATTTCCTGAAATACATTTCGAGCATTTCTTTATTTTCATTAAGTTCATAAATATGTGAGACATAATCCAGAGCAAATACTCCCGCAAGAATCAATGTTACAGGATGATAAGCCGAGCCCCAGATCATCATAAAGCCCACAATGGCCAGCCAGGTATTTTTTCTCAGAAAACTTTTCCATTCAAATAAATCATCTGGAATATAATTCCATTGTAACGCCAGCCAGGATCTTTTCCTTGGCGTGATAAAAGCCAGCAATACAAAGGCCGGTAGTGAAAATAATGCTGTTTTCTCCAGTTGATAGTGAATGTTTCCACAAAGCAGAATACTGTAAATAAATGCAGCTTCCAACATAATAACCCATCGCCAGCTGGTGACAAAAACTTTTTTCAAAAAAGGAATATCCTTTCTTTCATAATGAAACAGCAATGCCAGTATAAAAAACAAAGGTGGATAATAGCAGACTTCAGGCAGTTTCACGATAATCAGCGCTCCAAGCATGATCAGAACCGGAATACTTGCTCTGGGGTTCAGGTTTAACAGCCTGAAACTTTGATGAAATCTGAATTTTAAATGGTTTAAAAGTTTTTTCAATGGGGACTAAAAGTTCTATTTTTAGAATATTTTCATCTGAAAGTTGCAGATTTTTGATGCTAAAGATAAATATTTTTCATCAGCATACCTGAGATTCATAAAAAACCCCTTGTTTATGCAAGGGGAAATTCTATTTAATAAAATGCAATATCTAAGTTTTGGGTTTTACTCCTGCATGATCTTTTGAACTTCATTAAATTCATTTTCAATCAATGGATCAGGCTTATATGTTGATAATGAAACAATCACGTTAGTCAACAGAGAAAGCGTAAATCCAGGAATGATTTCGTACCAGTCCTTCAGGGGATGTTGTAAATAAACCCAAGCCAATACCGTGATTCCTCCTACCATCATCCCGGCAAAACCTCCTTGCCATGTTGCCTTTTTCCATAAAAGAGACAGCAGGATCAGCGGTCCGAATGCAGAACCAAAACCAGCCCATGCATTTCCTACCAGATTAAGAATACTATCCTTAGGATCAAGGGATAAAAGTACCGCAATGATAGCTACGAGTAAAACAGAAAGCCTGCTTGCTGTTAATAATTGCTTTGAAGTGGCTTTTTTATTCAGAAAAGCTTTGTAAATATCTTCTGTTAATGAGCTCGAAGTCACCAACAACTGGGAAGAAATCGTACTCATTACCGCTGCCAGAATGGCTGTAAGTAAAAATCCTGCAATAAATGGATGGAATAGTATGCGGGAGAAATAAATAAAAATAGTTTCTGCTTCCGTCTTTGATCCGTCAAACTTCATCATGGTATTCATATCGAACTTTTGCAGATAAGCGATTCCTACCAATCCTATGGCCAGGGCTCCTGCAACAGTAAAGATCATCCATGTAATCCCGATGCGTCTTGCTTTGATCAGATCTTTCGGTTTATCAATGGCCATAAAACGGACCAGAATATGAGGCTGACCACAGTATCCTAATCCCCATGCCAATAAAGACACAATACTTACGGTGGTTGTTCCTCTGAACAGATCCAGATATTTTGGATTTTTTGCTGCAATCAGGGAAAACGTCTCTCCCACGCTTCCGATTTGGGTAATCGCTACAATAGGAACAATCACCAATGCCAATACCATGATGGTGCCCTGCACAAAATCAGTAAGACTTACTGCCAGAAAACCACCTAAAAATGTATACAGCACTACCACCAGACTTGTCAGAAGCAAGCCTACAGTATAATCCATCCCGAAAGCTGATTCGAATAATTTTCCTCCGGACACCATTCCTGCAGAAGTGTACAGGGTAAAAAATACCAGAATAAAAATAGAGGATGTAATTTTCAGAAGCTGATTTTTATTTTTAAACCTGTTTTCAAAAAATACAGGCAGCGTAATGGCATTCTGTGCCACTTCTGTATAAATTCTGAGCCTTGGAGCTACAATAATATAATTGAGATACGCTCCAATGGTTAAGCCTATCGCAATCCAGGAACTTGAAATTCCGGATAGGTACATGGCTCCCGGAACGCCCATCAAAAGCCATCCGCTCATATCGGCTGCCCCTGCAGACAGTGCTGTTACGGCAGCTCCCATTTTTCTGCCGCCAATTAAAAATTCTTCTGAGTTACTTGTTGATTTTCTATAAGAATATATGCCTATACCTATCATTAATAACAGATACAACCCCACAGAAATCCCTTCATATACTTGCATATCATTATTTTTACGAAGCCGAATATAATCTTTTTTTGAAAAAGGCAGAATTTCCTCCCATTCACAAAATCTTATGAAAAGAATAAAAAAAATCATAAAATCAGTACTATTTTAACACACTACCAACAATATAATCAAGGATAAAAGAAATTCATTTTCAGATCCTCCATATTAATTATCCGTTTATGAAAGAGGTTATTTATTGCCCGTTTTAAACTTTATAAGAAGTTTCTCATCTCTTAGAGGATGACCTTCTTTAGAAATAAAGCCTTTATTGGTAAGCACAAACTCATACTCTTTATTGGGTTTAAGATCTACTAATACCAGCAACGTTTTATTATTATTTTCCATCCCTGCTATTCTGGTCATTGGGTTATATTCTTTTCCCTTATCGGACAGGTTGAAGGAATATTTTCCAGGAACCATTTCCTGTGAAAAAGTAATTCTGAGTTCCTTGGTATCGGCATTTACCTCTACGGAATCATTGGCTGGCTCTATTTTCACTACATACGGTAATTGATTCTGATATTCTTTAACAAGCGTAACGGCTTTTTCTTTGAAAAACTTTGATTTGTCCAGAAAGTCTTCAACAGCTTTATTATCACTATAATTCAGTTCGATAATATCTTTTATAGCCTGTTTTTTATCTTGGGTATTCTGGTAATACATTTTACTGATCACATAGCCTACATAGTACCCTAAATCCGCTCCCTCTCCTTTTTGTCTTCCATTATAAAACCAGTTGGCAAGATTACCGGTAAACATTTCTTTTTTAAACCGGGCTTTAATTTCAGCTTCATGAGCCATTCCGTAAGAAATATATTTTCTTTGCGGAGATTCATTCATCACAAGCTCTGCAATCAGATCGCATGATCCTTCCTTTATGGCCTGGTTTAAAACCCTGTTTTGATATCCGGTCTGCTGGGTATGGATATATTCGTGAATATTCAGGGAAACGATATTATCCAGAGACTGATTGGCAAACATACCCCTCAGCCATTCATCTTTAAATTCTGAAACATCTGTAGAACCAATTCCGGTGGCAAGTTCAGCGCCTACCA
>CBFQYI010000508.1:0-3425 GCA_965720825.1 uncultured Chryseobacterium sp.
GGAGAAAAACCGCTTAAAATAGACAGAATAAATTTTCACAACTATTTTGTGATTCCATTGCAGTTTATATTTTTTTATTGGCTGTATGCAAAAGAATCTCTAAAGAGAACAAAACTATTCTATATCTTAACAGGAACATATCTTTTAACATATATCCTCAGGGCACTTTTTTTCCCGGAAAAGAAAGTAATCTTTTCTTTCAATTACAATATAGGTTGTCTGCTCTTAATGGCTCTTGTCATTATGGAGTATTATAAACAAGTTAATTCATCTGAGATCCTTAATTTCAGTAAAAACAAAATGTTCTATATCAATCTGGGAGTAACGCTTTTTTACATCGCTAATCTCCCATTTATGACATTTAACTCTCTTCTTTGGAAATATATAGATATCTGGGATATTTATTTTATATATTTCCAGGTTTCAGGAGCAGTGATGTATATTTTATTTGCAAGTTCATTCATATGGGGAAAACAGAACTCTTAATCACTCTTATTTCATTCAACATCTTTTTTTTGATGTTTGTAATAGCCGTATTTATCTATATCCGGAATTACAGACAACGAAAAAAAGAGTACTTGAATGAAATTGAAAGAAAAAATGAACTTCATCAGAGAGAACTGCTTTCTACCCAGCTGGAAATCCAACAAGCCACTATGCAACAAATCGGCCGGGAACTACATGACAATATTGGTCAGAAACTTACCCTCGTAAGTCTTTATGTACAACAGATGCTTTATGAAAACAAAGTTTCTGAAGCAAGCGAAAGAATTGATCAGGTTTCACAGATTATTAATCAATCTCTGCAGGATCTTAGAAGCTTATCGAAAACATTGACAGATGACAATATCAACCAGAAGGAAATTGTAACTTTGATACAGGAAGAAGTGGATAACACCAATTCCTTCAAAAAATGCTATGTAAGTTTTGAACACAATTTCAAACAACTGGATTTAGGGTTTGTCCATAAAAATGTTTTACTCAGGATTACTCAGGAGTTTATTCAAAACAGTATAAAACATTCCCATTGTAAAAATATTTTTATAAACCTGAACACTTCAGAGGACACTCTTTGGGAGCTTGATATTCGCGATGATGGAATCGGGTTTGATACCTCACAGATCAAATCCAACGGAATAGGGCTCACGAATATGAAAAACAGAGCTGAAATCATAGGCGCAAGTTTTTGTATGGAAAGCCAGGAAAATGCAGGAACACAAATCAATATTATCTTAAAAAAACAGTCATGAAAAAATCTATTGTCATTGTTGACGACCATATACTTATTGCAAAAGCTCTGGAGGGAATTATTGGTAATTTCGGTGAGTTTGAAGTAATCTACGTAAGTGAAAACGGGAAAGACCTCATCCAGAAATTCGAGGAAGGCAATGCTATTCCTGATATTGTTCTTTTGGATATCAGCATGCCCATTATGGACGGTTTCGAAACAGCAGTCTGGCTTACAAAAAACCATCCCGATATTAAAATTATGGCTCTCAGTATGCAGGGAGATGATAACAGTGTAATTAAGATGATTAAGAGCGGCGCCAAAGGTTATCTGCTGAAAAACACCCACCCAAGAGATCTGGAAACCGCACTTACCCGTCTCAATAGTGATGGCTTTTTTTATCCGGATTGGGCTTCCAAGATTATATTTTCCAACCTCAACAAAGAGACAGAATCTGAGATTGCAATAAGAATTTCCGATAGAGAAAAAGAATTTCTGAAATACACAGTAACCGAACTCAGCTATAAAGAAATTGCAGACAGAATGTGCTGCAGTCCAAGAACAGTAGAAAGCTATCGTGACCAGTTATGTGAAAAACTGGATCTCAAAACCCGTGTAGGACTTGCTGTTTTTGCCATTAAAAATGGTTTTGCTAATTAGATTTTACTATGAAAAAATTCTTCGAAAAGTAAATTTAAACGAAAAGAATTCATATAAAATCATCAAAAACCAAGATCACATTATTACATTTCTTAAAATTGATTAAAATTTAATACCTCTGGTAAAACATTGAATTAAAAACAAAAATCATTAATAATATTTAATAAAATCACAAGAAAATAAGAAAATTATTTGCATATTAATTTCAAATAATATAATTTCATATCCTCAACCTAAATGATTTTGATATGAAAAAACTATTATTTGGAGCTTTTATGCTCACTGTAATGGCTGCATGTAACAATGACAACATTACCAATCAAAATGAAAACACAACTGACGAAACCGCAACTACTGCAGGTTTAGCTCAAAGAGGCTGTGCTTCTGAAGAAATCAGACAGCAAGCATTGAAAAAAAGCCCTGAACTTCAACAAAGATTCGCAGCATTAGAAAGTAATACAGAAAAATTCG
The DNA here is from genome assembly GCA_965720825.1 of uncultured Chryseobacterium sp. Classification (GTDB taxonomy): domain Bacteria; phylum Bacteroidota; class Bacteroidia; order Flavobacteriales; family Weeksellaceae; genus Chryseobacterium. The sequence goes on from CBFQYI010000508.1 coordinate 2,360, forward strand.
CCAATGATGTGAAATTTGGAAAAGTTCTTGCTGATGGTACTGTAGAAATCCCTGTTATCGTAAATGTCATCTATAAAACTACTGCTGAAAACGTTTCTGATGCAAGAATTGCAGAGCAAATTGCAGTATTGAACGCAGACTACACAGGCACGAACAGTGATGTTAATAAAATTCCAACCGAATTTCAACCCGTAAGTTCTGGTGATACAAAAGTAAAATTCAGACTGGTAAATACCGTTAGAAAATCCACTTCAAAAACAAGCTGGGCCACTAATGATGATATGAAAAAAGCGTCTAAAGGAGGAATTGATGCTACTAATCCTACCAATTATTTAAACTTATGGGTTGTGGGCAAAATGACCAGTCAGGGACGCACCATTCTTGGATACGCCACTTTCCCTGAATCCGCAGGTTTATGGAATGATGGTGTTGTAATTGCCGCACCATATTTTGGAAAAACCGGAGCTTCTTCGCCTTTCAACCTTGGAAGAACCGCAACGCATGAGGTAGGTCACTATCTAAACTTAAGACATATCTGGGGAGATGCTAATTGTGGAAACGACCAGGTAAGTGATACTCCTACACAGACTACTGCTAATTATGGAAAACCTTCTTACCCGCTATATAATACGTGCAGTGGCGTACAAAGATCTGTAATGTTTATGAACTACATGGATTATGTAGATGATGCAGCTATGTTTATGTTCTCTGCAGGACAAAAAACCAGAATGCAGTCTGTAGTAGCTTCTTCTGGCGCAAGATCAGGATTAAGAGTGTATTAAAATTAAAATATTTTTACCTATAAAAAATCTGTCTCAAGTTTGAGACAGATTTTTTATTCTATTCTGTTAGCAAATACAAATGAAAAACATTGAAATCAAAGCCACCACTGGAAATATTAGCATATAATCTGGTATGAAATCCATAGTTTCTCGCTCGTTTTTAAAAACCGTCTTACTCCGATTTATTATAAAAAATATTCTACAAAAATCAGAAAAACGATAAAATTATTTATATTTAAAATAACATTTAGAATAATCTGTTACTCCACCAGGGCCAGCTGCTA
>CBFQYI010000509.1:0-3423 GCA_965720825.1 uncultured Chryseobacterium sp.
TGAATTCTACCAGTTCTTTTCCAATAAAGGTTTGATATTGTGAGTCTTTAACGATTGGGCTATCCACATACCATGAACTGTAATTTCCATCCGGAAGCACATAGATTGTTTTCAATTCCTGAGCTTTTTTTACCAGATCCGGAATATCCTGCTTAATGATTCTGTCCGGATTACCACTGAAACCATGAAGGATATAAACAGACGGATAAGTTGTGTTAGGTTGAAGATTAGGGGTAATGATAACTGTTTTGATTTTCTTATTCATTTTAGGACTGAAAATTTCCTGATGAATAATTTTTTGTGCTGATAACTGAATACATGCAGTCAGTACAAATACAATGTTGATAAGCTTCTTCATGCTGAAAAAATGTTAAATTAATGATGATCACTGGTTTCATATTGTAAAACATATAATGTACCAATGATTTTATGACAGAGCAAAATTGCGGCAGAAAAAGAGAAAAAGCCTCAACATATGTTGAAGCTTTTGTCAATTTATTTTGTTTTAATAATAGGGGATCAATCTGTAAAATGATGATAATTAGTATCTCCAAAGCATTAAACCTGCCTGGTAGCCGGTTCCCAGCGTCCATATGAGTATATAATCTCCTTTTTTCAAACGCTTTACTTCTTTTTGGTATTTGTCTAACGCTAAAAATGGACTGGAAGCTCCGGTATATCCCAGTTCTTTAGAATAAAAAGGAATTTTTTCCTCTGGCAGCTGAAAGTAATCCCGGATGATATTGATATTCTTTATGGAAAACTGGGAAAATAAAAATAAAAACAAATCAATCTGTTCTATATTTATTTGATTACGTTTTAAAAACTCCCTGATATTATCCACTGCAAAATTGACACTTCCCATTCCGTCAAAAATACGGTCCCAGGTTGCCGGATCACCATGACGATGATCCGACCTTCCTTTAGGTGGATACAGTACGGTATTGCAGAAGCTACTGTCTGTATGATATAATACATCTATTAATCCTGAGGCAGAATCCCCATCATTTTCTACAATGAAGGCAAAAGCAGAATCTGAAAAACCAAAAGCTGTCGTAGGATTATCAGGATCTAATATCGTTGAAAATTTTTCAGCACAAACGACTAAAGCATTTGTTCCTGTGCCGGCTTCTTTTAAGTATTTTGATACCTGATCCAGTGCGATAAACCCTCCAATACAGTTGGCGTTAATATCATAACATATAGTATCAGGTTTTCCCTCCAATGCATGATGGATATGGATAGCATCACAAGGAATATGATGTTCGGGAGAGCTGCTCACAAAAATAATAATATCGATATCGAGAATAGAAAAATTACTTTCATGAAGAACTCCTCTTGCCGCTTCTATTCCCATGGAAAGTGAAGTTTCAAAAGAATTCTCCGGAACAATAAAACGGTCTTCCCTGCCTAAAGCATTCTGGATTTTTTGCATTGAAATTTCCTGGAGTTCAAAGCGCTCAATAACAGCAGCATTATTTTCTACAAACTCAGGATGATAGAAATACGTGTGGTGTAGTTTCATGATTTGGATATATTTTGCTTATATCTCTTAATTGTGATATAATACAAATTTAGCATAATCATAAAATATATCCCAATAACATGAAATAAATCATTTAATCACTGATGCTTAAAAATATTTGAAAAAGGTTAATCAGTATCTATTCCGTTAATTTCCTTTTTTATCCGGCTTAGTTGTGTAGGTGTTATGCCAAGATAAGAAGCGATGTGGTGCTGTTTCAGTCTGTTGTATAAAGATTGGTTTTCCAATAACTGCAAATACCTTTTTTTTGCTGTTTCATACTTCAGAGATACTTCCAGAGGTTCCTTTTTCACTACCCAGTTTTTTTCCAGATAATACAGATGAAAAAGAGCCAGATCATGATGTTTTTCCATCAACTCACGGTAGGCTTTTGCAGGATATTGTATCACTGAACAGTCTTCCAGTGCAATAATATTGAAATCGCTGGGTTCATTTTTAATAATAGCCGCTGTGGAAGCAACAAAACTGTTTTCTTCGAAGAAGATTTTGTAAATATTATTTCCCTGTTCATCTACAGTATAATACCCTATCAGTCCGGATTTGATGAAATAATAATATCTCGCCATGGATCCAGATTCCAGGAGAAGATCATTTTTGTGATAATATTCTTCTGTGCAGATACTCACTAAATCCTGAATCGTTTCTTTGGATAAAGGATAATACTGATTAATATGCTTTACAAATTCTGAATGGTTCATTTTGGTATTTAGAAGATATAAAGAATTGTATTACATAATCATCTATGAAAATCTGTGTAATCAGTGGTTAAATACAATCTTTCTATTTGAAGAAATTAATCCAATACTTTTTTCATCATCAGATCCGTCTGTTCTTCTTCCCCAAGCCTGAAAATATGCTTATCAAACTCAACGAATCCGTTTTTTCTGTAAAATTGTAAAGCCCTCAGGTTTTCTTCCCATACTCCAAGCCACAGGTAAGTTTTACTGAGCTGTCGGGCAGTTTCCAAGGCCTGATCATACAGCAGCTGGCCTACTTTTTTTCCATGATGGCTTTTCTTCACATAAATTCTTTCAATTTCCAGGCTGGCATTATCCTGAAGCTCTGTCTGTGCGTTGCCGGTATTTACTTTCAGATATCCTACAGGATTGTCTTCTTCCCAGGCAATATAGAAATGAGAATCAGGATTATTGAGCTCAGATTTTATTTTTTCAGTATTAAAGCTTTCCTCCAGATATTTTTTCATGGCCTCCTCTGTATTGTCTTCTGCAAAAGTTTCAGAAAACGTCTGGATTCCTAAATTTTGTACAATTTCTACGTCTTCAGCCGAGGCTTTGTTAATGATAATTGAACTCATGATGGTAAGAATAAATGTTATGAGAAAAGAATTTTATTAAAAGCTTCGGAAGCCAGATGAACCTGTACACTCCAGTCGTCTGCCGCATCACTTCCTGCATCGTCAGAGATATATTTCAGGCATAAAAACGGAATGTTTTCCTTTTGGGCAATTAATGCCAACGGATAGGCTTCCATGTCTACGATATTATAAACGGTTTCAGAGTGGTTCATTTCAAAACTGTCACCACTTCCGCAAACGCCTTCTTTCAGGGTATCCATTTTAAGGCCGTATTCCAATACAGGCGGTACTCCGGATAATGGTGTTTCATACAATTGAAATCCTAATCCTCTTACATCCATATCTCTTTGGATGAATTTTGTACAGCATACGACTTCTCCTTTGTGAAATCCTTTACTTCCCGCAGAACCTAAATTCACAATCAGTTTAGGCTTTCTTGCATGAATTTCTTTGGTTAATTCAATCGCTGCATTTACTTTTCCGATACCGGTAATTAATTTGTTTTTATCGTCAAAAACGGTTCCTGCTTCGGAATCTAATGCAAAAACAAAAAGGGTATCAT
>CBFQYI010000510.1:0-3407 GCA_965720825.1 uncultured Chryseobacterium sp.
CGTAAACCCGTACTTGTATGAGCCTGCCATACTGCTGAAATTTGTACAAAAAAGAAATCATGACAGAATCATTTAATTTCAACAACGAATTATCAGGTAAAATTGCTTTGGTAACGGGAGGAACGAAAGGAACCGGAAAAGCTATTGCCGAAAGACTACTCACTGCTGGTGCCACTGTAATTGTCACTGCCAGAAATCAGCCTGAAGAGATCAATAATCAACTTCATTTTATTTCAGGAGACCTGAGCCAGGCAAAAGACACTGAAAAGCTGATAGGAGAAGTGCTGTCTACTTTTGGGAGGCTTGATATTTTAATTAACACATTGGGAGGTTCAGAAACGCCTGGTGGCGGCTTCTCTGTTTTGAGTGACGAAGACTGGGAAAATACAATTCAGACCAATTTGTTGGCACCCGTTCGTTTAGACAGAGGATTTTTACCGCAAATGCTGGAACGAAAAACGGGAGTCATCATTCATATTGCCTCCATTCAGGGAAGACTGCCTTTATTTGACTCTACATTACCCTATGCGGCTGCCAAAGCAGGACTGATCAATTACAGCAAAGGTTTATCAAAAGAAGTTTCTCCAAAGGGAGTTCGTGTCCTTACCGTTTCTCCAGGCTGGATCATGACTTCATCTGCCATCCGAATGATGGAACGCATTGCTGAAAGTTCAAAGACTTCCATTGAAGAAGCAACTCAAAGTGTCATGGATGCGTTGGGTGGAATTCCCATCGGTAAACCGGCCCAGCCAGAAGATATTGCAGAGTTTGTTGGTTTTTTAGTTTCTCCACGGGCACAATATTTAACCGGAACCGAATATGTAATAGACGGCGGCACTATTCCTACTGTTTAATCATTTAAAAATAACAATATGAACTTACCTAACATTTTGCAGGAATTACTAAAGGCACAGGAACTTTTTGACAGTATTTCTTTCTCTAATTGTTTTTCTGAACAGGCATCCGTATTTGATGAAGGAAAAATATACACGGGAAAAGAAGAAATAAGACAATGGAATGAAAAATCTAATAATGAATACAAAACCTTGTTTGAGATAAAAGATTTTTCGGTAAAGGATGATACAATGGTTTTAAGAATCAATATTTCCGGTTCTTTTGATGGAAGTCCGGTAATGCTGAATTTTCGTTTCCGGACGAAGGATAATCTTATTACAGCATTAGCTATTACTGAATAGGTTATAAAAATAAAGAATCCCAAAGCAAGCTTTGGGATTCTTTTATGGTATAAGCAAATATTATCTGCTTGCGATGTCGATGTAGTTTCTTTCCTGAGCACCTTGGTAAACCTGTCTTGGTCTTCCGATCGGGTCTCCTTTCAGTCTCATTTCTTTCCACTGAGAAATCCATCCTGGAAGTCTTCCTAATGCAAACATTACAGTAAACATTTCCGTAGGAATTCCTAATGCTCTGTAGATGATACCTGAGTAGAAGTCTACGTTTGGATATAGTTTTCTTTCTACGAAGTACTCGTCTTCAAGAGCTACTCTTTCTAACTGCATTGCAATGTCAAGAGCTTTATCCTGGATTCCTAATGCTTTAAGGATATCATCAGCAGCTTTCTTGATGATTTTCGCTCTTGGGTCGAAGTTTTTGTAAACTCTGTGTCCGAATCCCATTAGACGGAAGCTATCACCTTTATCTTTAGCTTTAGCAACATATTTAGATACGTCACCACCATCTTTTTCAATCAGTTCAAGCATTTCGATTACAGCCTGGTTAGCACCACCGTGAAGTGGTCCCCAAAGTGCAGATACTCCGGCAGAGATAGAAGCGAAAAGACCTGTGTGAGCAGAACCTACCATTCTTACTGTAGAAGTAGAACAGTTTTGTTCGTGGTCTGCGTGAAGGATTAATAATTTATCTAAAGCATTTACAACTACCGGATCGATTTCGAAATCAGCGTTTGGTAATCTGAATGCCATTTTGTAGAAGTTCTCTACGTAGTTTAGGTTGTTATCACCGTGGTTTAATGGTAAACCTTGAGTTTTTCTGTAAGTCCAAGCACAAAGGTGAGAGAACTTAGCGATCATAAGCTCAGCAGCATGATCCATTTCTTCTTTAGAATTTACGTTCACTGCTTTCGGGTTGAAAGCTGTCAAAGCAGATGTCATAGAAGATAAAACTCCCATAGGGTGAGCAGAACGAGGAAAAACATCAATGATCTTTTTCATTTCGTCTGCGATGAAGTTATATTTTTTAATATTGTTGTCGAATGAAGTAAACTGATCCTGAGTAGGTAATTCTCCATGTAATAAAAGATACATTACTTCAGTGAAGTTAGATTTCTCAGCAATCTGCTCGATTGGATAACCTCTGTAGAATAATTCTCCTTTATCTCCGTCTAAGTAAGTGATGTCGCTAATAGTAGCTCCTGTATTTTTGTAACCTAAATCCAGAGTGATCAAACCTGTCTGGTCTCTTAATTTTGAAATATCAATCCCTCTGTCTCCGATAGTACTATCCACGATTGGATATTCATATGAATTACCGTCGTAATTCAATATTACTTTGTTGTCTGACATTATTTATTTATTTTTTTTAAATATACCACTTTCCATAAAATACGGCAAACTAAAAATTTCGCTTGCCGTTATTTATAAATTCGATTAATTATCTTTTGATTTTAAAAGCTTCCAATCCTGGGAAAATTGCAGTTTCACCTAAAGCTTCTTCAATTCTCAATAACTGGTTGTATTTTGCCATTCTGTCTGATCTTGACGCTGAACCTGTTTTGATCTGTCCACAGTTCATTGCTACTGCCAAATCAGCAATTGTAGAGTCTTCAGTTTCTCCTGATCTGTGAGACATTACTGAAGTGAATTTGTTATTCTGAGCCATTTGTACAGCAGCCATTGTTTCAGAAAGAGAACCAATCTGGTTTACTTTTACAAGGATTGAGTTGGCAATACCTTCTTTTACTCCTCTTGATAATCTGTCTACGTTCGTTACGAATAAATCGTCACCTACCAACTGTACTCTGTCACCGATTTTATCTGTAAGCATTTTCCATCCTTCCCAGTCATCTTCCTGCATACCGTCTTCGATAGAGATAATCGGATATTTAGCAGCCAATTCTGCAAGGTAAGAAACCTGCTCTTCTCTTGATCTGTGAGCTCCTTTATCTCCTTCGAATTTTCTGTAATCGTAAGTTCCGTCTTTGTAGAATTCTGAAGCTGCACAGTCTAATGCCAACATAATGTCGTCACCAGGCTTGTATCCAGCTTTTTCGATCGCCTGAAGTAATGTATCCAAAGCATCTTCTGTTCCGTTGAAAGTAGGAGCAAAACCTCCTTCGTCCCCTACTGCTGTAGAAAGACCTCTTCCTTTAAGGATCGATTTTAGGTTATGGAAAATTGGTCGGAAACTCACAATCAAAAAAATGCCCG
>CBFQYI010000511.1:0-3406 GCA_965720825.1 uncultured Chryseobacterium sp.
GCAACGGTCAGGATGGTGACAAACACTGAAATCGTTTTAATATTAGAGTCCTTAGATGCAAAAGGGAAACCTGTTAACAGCAACGGCAATGTTACAATCATCAGCCAGAATTCAGTTTCCATATTCACTTTCAGCATCTGCAGCGGAGAATGTATTTCCTTCTGTTTTTCCAGAGAAATTTCAGGGGATTCCTGACCTGTATCTTTATTCCAAAGTTCTTTAAAGTTTTCTAATTCCATAGTGTTATTTTTAATAGGAACCTGTACCCTGTCTGGTAATGATCTCTTTCAGCTTTTCTTTTGCTCTCTTCAGTTTTACCCGCGTATTCACTTCGGTAATTCCCAGCTGTACAGCAATTTCCTTTCCGGAAAACCCTTCTAAAAAGAAGAAGATAAGGGCTTTGTCTATGGGGCTCAACTGATGGATGGCTTCATACATCCGCTTCATATTCATATCATCCGTATCATTATAGGGTTCCTGCCGGGCACTCAGCCCATCAACATTCTGATTCTGTATAAAACTACGTTTTTTTTCACTTCGCAAAAAAACAATGGCTGTGTTAAGCGCAGTTCTGTACAGCCATGTGGAGAAATCACTCCTCTTTTGAAAATCACCGTATGATTTCCATGCCTGGTAAATGATCTCCTGATAGAGATCATTCTGATCGTCCTTATTATCCATATACATTTTAGAGATCTTGAAAATAACACCTTTGTGTTTTTCAATTTTCTCTAAAAATTCTTTTTCGGTTGAAGACATGATTTACACACTGATCCTTAGATAATATTTCTAAAAAATACCATCTTATTATAACACAAAACTCTAATTCCGGCATTAAGTTAAAAAAATCCTCAATAAACCAAGGTGTTTATTGAGGATTTTTATTTTATGTTAAATACAATATCGTTTAGGATCAGAAAATATAATCTGTGCTTAAAAAGTTGGAGTCATGCTCTCTGACAATAGTATTCAGCAGCTCTTTGTTGGAATCTGTCAGTTTTGCAGCCACCAGAGACCTGATGGAGAATGAGCGGAGCGCATCAAAAACAGAAAGTGTTCCTTCTGCACTGTCTTTTCTTCCGGTAAAGGGAAAAACATCGGGACCTCTCTGTGCCTGACAATTGATATTGACACGGCTTACAAGATTTACAAACGGATCAATCAGCCTTGCTACTTCATGCGGATTTTCACTGAAAATACTTACCTGCATCCCATGGGAAGCATTCACCTGATATTCTATAGGTTCTTCTATATCTTCGAACGGAACAACAGGAATCACCGGACCAAACTGTTCCTCATGATAAAGCTTCATATCACTGTTTACCGGATATACAACTGCCGGAAAAACAAAAGATTCATCTGTGTAACCTCCATCCTTATTCAAAACAGCAGCTCCTTTCTGTAAAGCATCATCAATACATTCTTTCAGGTAAGCAGGTTTATTGACCTCCGGAAGTGGTGTTACTTTCACATCTTTTTCCCATGGCAACCCAGCCTTCAAAGCAGAAACTGCAGCACTTAATTTCTCTGTAAACTCCAATGCCACTTCTTTCTGAACGAATATCAGTTTCAGTGCTGTACAACGCTGTCCGTTGAAAGAAAGTGCCCCCAAAATACATTCACTCACCGCAACATCCAGATTTGCATTTTTGGTAACGATGGCCGCATTTTTAGCATCCAGACTAAGGATGGCTCTTAAGCGATTTACTTTTGGGTGGAGTTTTTTCAGTCCATTGGCTACTTTACTGGATCCGATAAAGGCAAGAACGTTCACTTTTCCGCTTTCCATAATGGGAGTGATAATTTCTGATCCTTTTCCATATAAAGTATTCACTGTTCCTTTCGGAAAGGCTTCTCTGAAAGCGTTTAATAAAGGATAATGAGCCAGAACACCATGTTTCGGCAGTTTAAAAAGGATGGTATTTCCCATAATCAGAGCCGGGATCAGAGTGGTAAAAATTTCATTCAGAGGATAATTGAAAGGTCCCATACTTAAGACTACCCCAAGCGGAGCTCTTCTGATCTGCGCAATGGTTCCCTCTGCCTGTTGAAAGCGTGAAGATTCTCTGTCAAGATCTTTTAATGCATCAATAGTCTGATTGATATAATCTACAGTACGGTCAAATTCTTTCGTTGAATCTGCCAGGGTTTTTCCAATTTCCCACATCAGCAGTTTGATGATCAGATCTCTCTGCTGAATCATCAGGTACACAAATTTCTGCATGCATTTGATACGTCCTTCCACAGACATTGTAGGCCATTCGCCCAATCCGTTATCATAAGCCTTTACGCAGGCTTCAAGAACTTCCATAGCTTCGTTCGGGCCAATATTCGGGATACTTCCCAAAAGCTTTCTTTCCAGTCCGTTTTCTGTGGGGATGCATACCGGGGAATAAATTTCCGTGACATCTCCTTTCCACTCTACCAGTTCCCCATTTAAAAGATAAGTTCTCTGATGGATGACCGGAACTTTATATTCTTCCGGAATTTCGTTTTCTCCTTTAAAAATGTGATGGAATGATGCTGTATTTTCTGAACTCATAAATCTTTCTATTTTTTTTTATGTGATAAGTTTGAGATTATTTCAAAATTTAAATTATTTAACTTTCGTCAGAATGACACCTTTGAAACAACCATGTTTTATAACATAAAGGTAGAGGTAAAATGTTTTGAAAAAAACAATCTGACAATAGATTCGATCTATTTGAATTAAAATTAATCTCAGCTCCTAAAAAAAGAATAATTTAGCTTAAAAATAAATTTCATGTTTTCAAAATTAGTTTGCGGCACACTGCTATTCTTCTCTGCAATGGGCTTTGCTCAAAAATCTAAAGCAACCAATACTGTTTTAATGGGAGGAAAGGAAGTTCATACTTATGCCAAATTACCGGCTCTTAATAAACCAGCTCCTAAATTCACTCTTACCGATGTGAATATGAATGATCAGACGCTGGACTCCTTCAAAGGAAGATATGTTATTCTGAATATATTCCCGAGTGTAGATACTGGTGTTTGTTCTGCTTCTGTACATCATTTCAATGAAGAAGCGGGGAATCTTCCCAATACGGTAGTACTTTGTATTTCTAAGGATTTACCGTTTGCTCAGAAAAGGTTCTGTGGAGCAGAAGGAATTAAAAATGTGGTAATGCTTTCCGATTTCCGTTCGGACTTCGGATGGAATTATGGAGTGGAACTGGTAGATTCTGCGATGAAAGGTCTTCTGAGCAGAGCGGTTGTAGTAATAGATCCTTCAGGGAAGATTATCTATGAAGAGCAGGTACCAGATATCGCTCAAGAACCAAACTATGAAGCAGCTATTGCGGCTGTGAAATAATAAAATACATTAAACCATTAAGAAAATAAAAACTCAGTCATTTGCTGAGTTTTTTTTATGCTGTGATTGATT
>CBFQYI010000512.1:0-3404 GCA_965720825.1 uncultured Chryseobacterium sp.
GTGTCTTTTAAAACCATTTCCATTGCCAGTGTCATAAAGGTTATACCCATCAGGACCTTGCGCATAGAAAAGAGCATAGTCATTATCATTCCATACCCCATCATCTTCACCTACTACCTGAATGGAGTTTTCCTGTAAAGCTCCGTATCTCGGATCCTGATTGTATTCAGGAAGCATTACTCCTCCATTTCCATAAATTCTGAAGTTTTTAGGATTTACAGAACTCGGATTAATTCCGTTATCTTTTAAAAACTGGGAAGTGATTTTGAATACTCCGGACTTGTCTACCTTTATCTTATAAAAATTTCCACTTGATAAAGGATTACCGGTAGTACCTATTTTATTAACCGTTCCTGTTGTATTGATAAAAGAAGAGGCTTCTGAAACATTAAATGAAGATAATCTCTGAACGCGCCCTTTTACATTTTTAAATAAAGCAATACTAATGCTGGCATAACTTTCACCCTCTAAAGTATAATAGGAAACATCTGCTACATCATAATCCGGAAGTCTGCCCTTATCCAGTTCAAACAATTCCTGGTTAGAAACGTTTTCCCAAACAAGGTCTGAGATTTTTAATTGCTTTTCTCCGATTTTTTGCTTGCTTACTATAAAAACATTATTTTGGCTGAAAGAAAAACCTTCATTTTTAAAATTGGGAAGATTTAATTTTGTGTCACCAAAATCCTGAATTTTAGAACCATTCCATTCAATGGTGTTTCTTTGGGCGTAAAGTGTTGATGCAAAAGCGATTAAAGATAAAATCGTAATTTTTCGTTTCATGTTTACTATTGAAATTGCTAAATTACAAAATAAATGAAAATTTTAGAATTAAATTGTGATACAATAAAATTAATTTGTTAACGTTTTTCAAAAAAATCAAATGTTTACTTGATTTATTGAATAATTTATTTTTTCTTTGTACTTTGAAAATATTTATATCGACTATGAAAAAACTAAAGTTGTTTTCATTAATAGCATTAAGTTCTACACTTGCATTAACCAGCTGTGGCGGATCAGGAACCAGCAAAGGTGGCGGTACCAAAAAATTTGTCAGCAAAACAGGTTGGAAACCAAACGAAAAACAGGGTTGGTTTTTTGCAGGAAAGCAACAGAAGCAGAAGGGTTGGCCTGGGATGGTATATGTAGAAGGTGGAACTTTTACAATGGGATTAGTGAAAGATGATGTTATGCACGATTGGAATAACACACCTCGCAGAATGCAGGTAAGTTCATTCTTTATCGGTGAAACTGAAATTACTAACTACGAATACCGCGAATACCTTACATGGTTGAAGTATGTATTCCCACCAAGTGACCCGAGTTTTAAGGAGATCTATAACGGTGCTTTACCGGATACCTTATTATGGGACAACAAATTAGCAAGAAACGATTATAACGAAACGTATTTACGTTCTCCGGAATTTGATTACTATCCGGTAGTAGGAGTTTCCTGGACTCAGGCAAACAGATACTGTGAATGGCTGTCAGACAGAGCGAACGAAAAAGCTTTGATGCAGGCTGGTATTATTGCTAAGGATTTGTATATCAACGAATCCAACAACCAGGGAGGTACTGCTTTCAACATGGATAAATTCAAAGCGAATGATCCTGAAATGCAAGGATACATCAATGAGAAAAGAATGCAGCAAAAAACTGGTATGAAAACTACCAATCAGAGATTGCTTGCAGCTAACAGAGCTCCAAATTCTGCCATGGTACAGAAGTTCAGACTTCCTACTGAAGTAGAATGGGAATACGCTGCTCTTGGTATGGCTAAAAACAGAGAATATAACCAATATCTGGGTAAAAAACCTGAAATCGAAAGATTAAGAGGCACTAAAGGAAGAGACAGAGGAATGTTCCTTGAAAACTTCAAAATGGGTAAAGGTGACTATTCTGGTATCGCAGGATGGAAAAACGACGGATCTGCTCAAACTTCTGACGTAAGACAATATCCATCGAACGATTTAGGAATCTATGGTATGTACGGAAACGTTTCTGAATGGACGGCTGACGTTTACAGACCAATCATCGATGAAGATTACAACGATTTCAACTATTATAGAGGAAACATGCCTCAGGCGATCGTAAGAAACGGTGACGGTACTTACAAAATGATCGACGAAGGTACTATCAAATATGACACTTTAGCTGATGGAAGATTAGTTTACAGAGGTCTTCCTGGACAGTTCGAAAGACAAACTATCGCTGACTACAGAAACTACAGAGATGGTGACAGACAGTCTTCTTTAGAATATTACAGAGCTTCTGATTCTGCTGCAGGATTCGATATGTACAATGCTCCTAAGAAAAGCTTTGTTGTAGATGGAACGGGTAGAGTGAAGTTACAGAAAGATACTAAAGACAGAACTTCCGGAATTTCTAACGAGGTTAGAGTAGTAAAAGGTGGTTCTTGGCAGGATACAGCATACTGGTTGGATCCGGGACAAAGAAGATATAAAAATCAAAACAGAGCTTATGGTTGGGTAGGATTCCGTGTTGCACAGGATGCTAAAGCCAGCGATAAGAGTAGAACTAGAAGATAATATTTATCAAAAAATACTTATAAAAAACCTTCCGAACTTTCGGAAGGTTTTTTTATTTTTGAACCATGAAATCGCTTTGGCTAAAAAGTCTAAAAACACTCATATAGATTGGGCGATTACATACGACTTTTTTTAATATATATTTCCACATGAATATAGAACAGTTTTATCCTTTATTTCTGCAGGCGGCAAAAGTAACTATTGACAGCAGAAAAATAGCAGAGAATGATATTTTCTTTGCCTTTTCCGGTGAGAATTTCAATGCAGCTACTCTTGCAGAAAAAGCCATTGATGACGGAGCTTTGGCAGTAATTGTTGAACTTCCGGAATTTGAAAACAGAGATAAAAATATTTTCTATGTTCCATCTACTCTTGAGTTTTTACAACAGCTGGCCGTCTATCATAGAAGCAAGCTTGCTATTCCTTTTATAGGACTTACAGGAAGTAATGGAAAGACAACCACCAAAGAGTTGATTCACGCTGTTCTTTCTGAAAAATTTAATGTTCAGTATACTGCTGGAAATCTGAATAATCATATCGGAGTTCCGTTGACCATTCTTTCCATTAAACCGGAACATGAAATGGCCGTGATTGAAATGGGAGCTAATCATCAGAAAGAAATTGAATTTCTGTGTACTATTTCACAACCTGATTTCGGATATATTACCAATTTTGGAAAAGCTCATTTGGAAGGGTTCGGTGGTTTTGAGGGAGTAATCAAAGGAAAGTCTGAGCTCTATGATTATCTTAAAAACAATAACAGAACTATTGTAGTTAATGAAAACGATCCTATTCAGGTAGAGAAAACTGAAAACTATTTCCTTAAAATTACTTTTGGAGCAGAAACCTCTAATT
>CBFQYI010000513.1:0-3400 GCA_965720825.1 uncultured Chryseobacterium sp.
AACCGATGACCTTCGGGTTATGAGCCCGACGAGCTACCTACTGCTCCATCCCGCGATATTGGATTGCAAAGGTACGAATATTTTTCACAAATCCTAATTTTTCTTTTAAATAAAGGACTTTTATGAAAACTATTTTATTATTTGTATCTTTGTTTTATGGCAAAGATATTAAAAATTTATCCGGACAACCCACAGGAAAATCTTGTGAATGAGGTTATTAAAACTTTAAACAACGGCGGGCTGATTATCTATCCTTCTGATACAATTTATGCTTTAGGCTGTAATATTTTTGATATAAAAGCCATGGAAAAACTGGCTCAGCTCAAAAAAATGAAGCTTGAGAAGTCAAAATTCTCAATTATCTGTAATGATCTTAGCCATCTTTCGGACTTTACAAGGCCTATCGACACCTCTGTTTTCAGATTTCTGAAAAGTCATCTTCCCGGACCATTTACTTTTATTCTTGAAGCCAATAAAAGTTTACCTTTAGCTTATAAAGGACATAAAACAATTGGTATCCGTGTTCCTGACCATCCGATTCCACAGCTTATTGTTGAAAAACTGGGCCACCCGATTGCATCAACTTCCATTAAAGACGATGATGAAATTATTGAATATTCTACCGATCCTGAACTTATTGCTGAAAAATATGATCATCTGGTTGATATTGTTATTGATTCAGGGTATGGAGATAATGTGGCTTCCACTATTGTAGACCTTACTTCTGGAGAACCGGAGATTATTCGTCAGGGAAAAGGGATCATTTAATTCAAAGTTTAAGGTTTAGGGTATTGGATTATGAGTCTTACCGGGAAATATGCTGTAGGAATTTTACTCACGTTTACTATTTTGGCTGCTGCTATGCTGTATGCCTTTCCAGTTGTCGCAATGGTAACCGGAATAAAAGGAATTACAGAAGTCAATTTTTTTCTCAGCAGAATTACGTTATGGATAATTCTCATTCTCGTATTTCTCTACACTGTTTTTATTGAAAAAAGTGCTTTTTTACTTAAGGAAGAGAAAAAATATTCAGCTGCATTTTATGTCAAAGCTGTTCTGAGCTTATATTTTATCTGTTTGATTGGCGGAGGAATTCTGAATGCAGTCATCCTGTTTTTTATAGAGGAAAAAATAAGCACTAAACTTCTCAACCTTGTACCCATTTTTAGAAATAACTATTTTTTAGTTATTTTTACATGCCTTACAGCTGCTGTTGTAGAGGAATTCCTGATGCGGGGCTATGTACAATCCAGGCTTGAAAAAATATACAACAACCCCACCGTTGCAATTGTTATTTCATCGGTTTTATTTGGAATTTTACATAGTACTTACGGTACCATAAGCCAGGTTCTCGGACCTTTCTTTATCGGAATTGTGTTTGCTGTATTTTATAAACGCTATTCAAATATTAAAATTCTGATCATCTGTCATTTTATGATTGATTTTATCGCTATGATGATCATGAATTTTATTGATATTAAACACTTATCTGTATTTTAACATTATGAAAATTATAACATCTCCTGCCAAATTAATGAACACAGAAAATTCAACAGATCTGTTGAAATCTTCTACCCCAAGATTCATTGAAGAAGCAGCATTGATACAATCTTATTTAAAAGAAAAATCGCCTAAATATCTTTCCGAGCTGATGGAAATATCACCTAAGCTTGCTGATGAAAACTGGGAAAGAAATCAAAAATGGAAATCCAAACCTACAGCGAAAGAATCTGCTCCTGCCATGTTTGCCTTTACAGGAGAGGTTTACAGAGGGCTGGATGCCAAAACACTGGACAAAAATGCTGTAGATTATCTGCAGAAAAATTACAGAATGCTTTCCGGGCTTTACGGTTTACTGAAACCCTCTGATAAAGTGATGCTTTACAGACTTGAAATGGGTCGCCCTTTTGAATTTGAGCAATACAAAAACCTGTATGAATTCTGGAGAGAAAAGATTACGGAACAATTGAATTCTGAAATGAAAAAAGGAGAAATTCTGCTTCATCTTGCCAGCAATGAGTATGGAAAAGTAATCGACAGAAAGAAACTGAATCATACCGTAATTGATTTCGATTTCTATGAATTAAAAGATGGAAAACTGAAGACCATTGTGGTGTATACCAAGCATGCCAGAGGCCTTGTGGTGAGATTCTGTGCAGAAACCAATGCCAAAACACTGGAGGATGTTAAAGCTTTCAATTATGAAGGGTACAGAATTGATGAAGAGAAGTCTACGGATACAAAACTCGTTTTTACAAGATAAATGACAATTTCAGCATTTAAAAAATATTTCAGGACAGAACTTTCCGATTTTTATACAGAGTCGGAAAGTATGTTTTTATCGTCTTTATTCATTCAGCAAATCGTAGGTTTTGATCCTTTTCAGCAAAGAAGATTCGCTGAGCAGGAACTTCTGATTGATGATAAAGAAAAATTGCACCTTCTTGTTTCTGAGCTTAAAACCGGAAGGCCTTATCAGCAGATATTGGGTGAAACAGAATTTTACGGAATGAAATTCTTTGTGGATGAAAATGTTCTGATTCCCCGCCCTGAAACTGAGGAGCTGTTGGAGATGGCTATCAGGGAGATTAAAGATTCAAAGTTTAATGTTCAAGGTTTAAAGATTTTGGATATAGGAACCGGAAGCGGAATTATTCCTTTGGTTTTAAAGAAACATTTCCCGGAAGCAGAGGTTTCATCCATTGATTTTTCTGAAAACGCTTTGAAAACAGCCAAAAGAAATGCAGAGTACCACCAATTGAAAATACAATTCATTCATGCTGATTATCTCCATTTTGAACTGGCTGAAAATTATGACATCATCATTTCAAATCCTCCATACATAGGGATTGAAGAAGAGATTGAAATTGCCGATTCAGTGAAAGAGTTTGAACCTAAAATGGCTCTTTTCTCTCCTACTTCAGATGCCTTGATCTTTTACAGAAAAATTGCGGAAGATGCTAAAAAATATTTGAATGAGAATGGATTTCTGTTTCTGGAAATCAATCAGAAACTGGGTCCCGAAACGCTGGAATTGTATCAGGATTTTTCTAACGCTCAATTATTGAAGGATTTATCTGAAAACGACAGGTTTATTTATGGAAAGAAATAATTAATTATTAATACCATGTTCATCAAATCACACGAAATCAATACTATAAAAATCGCAGAAATTATTTCTGATGATATCATTATCCAGTCTGCACAGGACGGACTGGATCTTATGGGAGATATCTATTATCAGGGGTTTGATAAGGTTATTCTTCACGAAAAAAACATTACCTCTGAATTCTTTGATTTAAAAACAAAAATTGCAGGAGAGATTCTTCAGAAGTTCTCAAACTATCGTATAGGATTAGCTATTGTAGGCGATTTCAGTAAATATGAAAGTAAGAGTATG
>CBFQYI010000514.1:0-3384 GCA_965720825.1 uncultured Chryseobacterium sp.
ATAAAGGTTGGATGCAGAATTATTTCTTACCAAAGGTGTTTTACCTACTGCAATAGCAGCTTGAGTAACAGCTTGGATTTTCTGAAGGGCAAGATCTTTAGAAATATTTGGATACCCTTCTAGGCTTTGTCCGTTAACATTATCAAAGACTACAATCGGGGAATGGTTGTTATTGATGGTCTGATTCAGATAATCCAATCCGATCAAGACTTTATTTTTAATTTTACCAATATTAAATTGTCCATTGAAGTTCTGCTGAATACTTGTAGAAGAAGCTTCTGAGTTCTGCCACTGTACGTTACGTTCCAGCATCGCATCACTTGTATTTCCTCTGATAAACTGATATTGATATAATCCTTCTGTTTTTCTGAAGTTTCTTGAAAGCAAAGTCTGTGAATTCCATTGATCTGAAATTTTATAATTTGCTTCAGCTTTTACATTGATAGATGGCGCTTTTAAGGTCATATCATTGTTGGAATATGATCTTTTCCAGTCAAAGCCAAGCTCATCCGGATTGTGAGCGAAATAAGCTCTTGTTCTCGGAAGGAAAATAATCGGAGTATTGGTTCCTTCATAATTGTAAATCTGAGCTCCTAAGTTAAATTTCAATCTTTCATTAACCTGATAGCTTACAGTAGGTGCTACAAAGAATGACTTTCTAAATTCAGAATCTCTGAATCCGTTCTGATACTGATAAGCGGCATTCAAACGGAATAGCATATTTCTGGATTCTGTAATCGGACCATAAACATCAGCGGTTACACGGTTCAGATTATAGCTTCCCATCAGATAAGAAGCCTCTCCACCAAAATAATCTTTCGGTTTTTTGGTTACTGCGTTAATCAAACCTCCAAAAGAAGTTACGGCACCTCCGTACAATGTTCCTGAAGGACCTTTGATCACTTCCAGACGTTCAAGATCGGCAGGATCTATTTCTCCGTTGGTGGTTGCAGGCACTCCGTCTACCATCGATACTTTGGTAGGGAAACCTCTAAGGCTGTAGTAGAAACTTCCGTCTCCCGAACCTCTTCCCGGGCTACCCTGCATTTTTACCATACCCGGAACGTTTTTCAATACTTCCGAAATATCGTAAGTAAGCTGTTCCTTCATGATCTGCTGGTTGATGCTTGTATAAGCCTGTGGATTTTCAAGAACTTTCAAAGGCATTTTAGCCACTGAAGTACTGTCTCTGTCTAAAAATTTATTTCTGCTCACTGCGTATACTGTAATTCCCTCAATCACATTATTATGTAAAGGAGCGTAAATCGCAGGGATTTCATAGACATCTTTTTGAATGTGGATGGGTTCCCTCATCAGTTCGATGTCATTTAAAACCACCTGAAGCGTATATTCTCCAGGTGGCACATTTTCAAAGTAATATTCTCCTAAATTATTGGTTTTTGCCTGATAAGACGTGTTGACAAGTCTTAAAACAGCGTTTTTTACCGGTGCTTTTTCAGACAGCATGATTTTGCCATGAATTCTGTCGCCCTGCTGTGCAGAAAGCGAATTGGAAGATAAAGCAAGACCAAGAAGTAATATAAGGGTTTTAGATGTTTTCATGCTGTAAGTTTTGTAACAAGGGATAGTTTATTTTACCGTTTTGTGATAATGGGAAAGATTCTATACGTTCTGTGCGTACATATTGGGGATTAATACGCAATTTATTTTTAATGGTTTCGGTGATGATCTGAGGATCTATTTCCGGATTGTCATACAACACCACGATTTTTTTATCATTGGCATTTAGACATACGAAAGTATTGCCCTGCATTTCATTTTTAAGAATGAATTCTACCTCATCGAGATTAAGACGTATTCCGAAAAGCTTCATGATACGTTTTATTCTACCTGTGATATAATAAATTCCGTTTTCGCCTTTTCTGGCAGTATCTCCGGTATGCAGTACAGAAGGCTGCTCATAAGTAGCAAGATCTTCCAGTTTATTGGCATAGCCCCCGAAAATACTGATATGAGAAAACAGCAATTCATCTGTTTGAGAATCAATTGTAAAGCTTCCTCTTTCCACTACATTTCCGATTGATGTTTCTTCTTCCAGCAATCCTTCTGTAGTTAGGTAAGCCATTCTTCCTCCTGCTTCCGTTTGTCCGTACTGCGCAAAGAATTCCTTTTTAAATTCATGACAATAAGAGAAAATTGTTTTTCTCAATTCAGCGTTAATCACCCCTCCGGTATGGGTAAAATATCTCAGGCTTGGAGAATCTTTTCTGAAAAATCCTATCCTGTTCAGGTTTTCATAAAGGAAAGGAACTCCGCCCAGAGTACTGTAGCCGTACTTCTCCATTTCGTCCCAGAATGCTTTCTGCATAATGTCTTTATCTGTACACACGATTCTTCCGGCACGTATACAGTTGGTGGTGAAAATAGAGAATCCATATACGAAGTTGATCGGAACATTTAAAGGAACTACATCCGTTTCCTGAATCGGCATATACTGAAGGATGCTCAATGCGTTCTGATAAAGGCTTTCATCAGATAATTTAACCAGTTTCGGAACACCTGTTGTCCCTGAAGTACTCAAAAGGATTTTGATATCAGGGTGAATGGTAACTTCATTCTTATAATCATCCTTTGCACAGATGCTGATGTTGCCTGAGAATGCTTTCAGAGTATATCCTTCAATGGCTTCTCTTTGTGGATCAAAGATATATTTAGGACGGTATTCTGCCTCAATACGTTCTTTGAATTCCTCATGCAGTTTCTGTCCCAGTACAGCAATCGCGTGCGCTGTTCCATAAAAATTGAGAAGCACCTCAATGCTTGACAGCTGATTATCATTGTACAAAAAGATCAGTCCTTTTTCTACCGGGTTTAAGCCTAAAGACCGGTACAGTGTTCCCACCGGTATTGTTGTACCGGTGGAAGCATCTGTAAACCCCAAGTTCTTATTGGCAATTACATTTTCTAAAATTTTCATATGCTTAGTTTTCTACGAATACATCGTATTTTTTCATTTTTTCGCGAATCTTTCCGACGGTTCCCATCTCCAGAATATCGTTAAAATCAAACTTGATCTGATAAAACTGTTCAAGTGCTTCTACGATAAGAAGATGAGACATAGAATCCCATTCCGGGATTTCCTGATACGTTAGTTTTTCATCTACCAATTCTTTCTTTATAGCGATGGCAGAGGCGATAATTTCATAAAATTCTTCTGTAGTGTTCATTTTAAATTTTTATAGTTTTCCATTTTCCATTTTTAAAAATCATGAGGAATAGTACAGCCAAAACTATTTCCGAAGAAACAATGGCAGTAAATATTCCTCTCAGTTCCCACTGAAATCTTACCCCTAAGAGATAAGCCAGAGGAAGCTGAATCACATAAAACATCACGAGGTACAATAAAGTAACCTGCAGGATGTT
>CBFQYI010000515.1:0-3383 GCA_965720825.1 uncultured Chryseobacterium sp.
CGAATTGTAAAGTATTTTGCACCTAGGAAATATCTTCTGGCAGCAATCGCTGTGAATGCAATATGTTCTGTTCTTGGTTTTCATTTCAAAGATTGGACATTATTCTTTATTTGTCAATTTTTGCTAGGCATAACCTGTGCGTTGATGTCAGGAATTGTTTTACAGCTGATTTTTCCCCGATTACAATCTGTTCGTGCTCGTGTCATTGCTTATAGTCTTCTTTATGGAAGCATACAGATTTCCGTGCCGCTCTACTCCATCTTTACAAGTGTTGTCATTTATTTTTTTGATTTCAACTGGCTATTCTACGGATTTAATATCATACTTATCATATTGACATGTGTGGTGTTGCTGACAATGAACGGTAAAGCCCGTTTTACTAAAAAGATACCGCTCTATCAGGTGGATTGGACAGGCTATCTGTTTTATGTGTCTTTTATCTTAATATTAGGATATATCCTTGTATACGGAAGACAATTGGGGTGGTTTGAAAGTCCATTAATTCTTCAACTAAGTTTAGGTAATCTATTCATTCTTTATTTATTTGTCATCAGAGAATTAAGACTTAAACGACCACTAATCAATTTAAAGATTTTTAAGACAAAGAATTTTATTACTGGATTACTACTACTTTTTGCTTTTTATATTTTTAAAGGAAGTACGGGGCTTACCTACAGCTATCTGGAAGTGATTTTAGGAAATGACCCACTGAATAACATACCGATATGGATTACTGTAATTTTAGGAACTACAATAAGTATGTTGGTTACATCCCGATTTGTATTGATGGGTTATAATCTGATAAAGATTATCACTGTTGGCTTTGGAATAATGGCAATGTATTATATTTACATGATTGTATTCGTTTCTATACAAGGAGAGACAATCGACTTTATTGTACCTATGTTTATTTATGGTGTGGCAACAGGTGTATTATTTGTTCCGATAGTTTCATTTACCGCTTCATCAGCACCTCCCGAAATTGCTGTCAACGCTTCACTGGTTGGAATATTTTCCAGATTCACAGGTTTTACAGCAAGTCTGGCACTAAACAACGAACTTCAATTATTTACAAAATCAGAAGTTCGGGAAAAAGTCCGGGAAACACTCACTGAAATCAATCCTCAATTGCCGGTTACTTTACTGGATATTCAAAACCAATATATGCGTGCAGGTAGTGATAACTATATATCAAAAACCTTATCCACCGGCTATTTTAATCAAATGGTTAATCATCAAATTCTGGCTCGTGCTACTAGAGATTATTATGATTGGATGCTAACCGGTGTAATTTTCGTAATAGTCACTTTACTTCTCTTACCTCAAATTAAAAATGTTGTTTTGAGATTAAGGAAAGACAATATACCTTATTAAACTTTATTGTGACAAAAAATAGTGTATCAAAGAACAATTCTATAAGTTTTTTACTTCAGAGGGATTCTCAGGAAATAAATAACGTAATTGATTAAATTTCCCCAGAAATAAGCCTTTTTGAATTGAATCCAATTTCCGAAGAAGTTCATTGATTTCAAAACATGTATAATGATAATTACCACAGTTATGGTAAGAGTAGAATACTTTTAAGGACCTGTAAATTAAAAAAAAACAATACAAATTACATAAAATCACTACTTTTTCCATAGGACGGAAAAAGTAGTGATTTTTAATCCATGAAAAAAACTGCAAAGAAATAATCCTTGCAGTTTTTTGTGTGTTTTTAGAATCGAAGAACCTTAGTATAAAAAGCGGCTATATTAATTTTGGAATTTTACAAAATCCAGATAAAAAGAAGGGTTTCCAGCATTGAATGAGGCCGGAACTACTCCATTTGTTTTACCAGCTAACACCGTGTAGGTTCCTGGTGTAGCAAAATATAATACACGGTTCTGATCTCTTGGAAACATGAATGCAGCAGTGTTTGATCCACAGTAGCTTCTCCAAACATCACCAATTCCATTAATATAAAAAAAGTAATCATTACAATCAGAATTGATAGCGACTCCACATCGGAAAAAATACCACCCTTTTGCAGGGATAGTGACCTGAACTCCCGTATTCAATCCTGCAGCTCCGGTTCCGCCCGTGTAAGGATTTATCAATGTTCCGGTATATGGTGTCCAATTATTGGCGAACGCTGTAGTAACAGTGGATGACCATGTTGCTAAACCATTGGCATCACTGGTGAGGACATACCCCAACTGCTGAGTACCATCTTTAATTTGAAGAGCACCATTGGTAGTCCCATTATCAATAATAACTTTTGCATTTGATGCGCCGGTGGGCACTGTATTAGTTCCCATCAGGACTTTCCCTGTACCATTAATACTTAAATTGTTTCCCGCCATTGCAATATCTGTAGCCTGTGAAAGGGTTCCTCCCAGTTTTACATCTGTACCTGATAATGTAAGACCATTGCTTGCGGTAATATTGTTATTAATAATCGTGGTTCCTCCGTTTCCGTTACCTCCAGCAAGTTCTGTAACAGTCATAAATCCTATCTGAGGATTCAACTGAGCTGTTCCTGCTCCTCCTAATCGTACTTTTACAGAGGTGTCAACTGTAGGCCTGTAAATAGCATAGGCTTCTGGCTGGCCTCCTATTGAAGTGGCAGGATAATTATTTATTGCATCAACAACACCAGTGGTACTGGAGGGAAGAACGGAATTATTTGATGCATCAACCCATTCATAGACGAAGAAACCTCCAGCTAGTGAGAACTCTGTAGCATGCAGTTGGCAACGGAGAACATAGGTTTTCCCGGCTTTCAAATTAAAAATACCGGCATTATAAGGAATGTTATTGGTTGCAATTACAGAACCAAACGTAACATCCGATCCTGTAGATACTGTTTGAATAGCGTTTGGTTTTACAATAATATAATCTCCTGTGGAAGAACTTCCTTTTGAAAGTATTTCCCATGTAGAAGCAGCTCCTGTAAGCCCGGTATTGATTAATTCTACACTTTGATTTGCTGGGACAAGAACGTTGGGATTTCCATTAATAGTCTCTGGAGTTGCAGAATTTACTGTAATACTAAAGTTTGTATTATTTTTAATTCTATAAATACGTCCTTTATAATTCCCGGCCCCACTGACTGCAGAAGGGAGATTAAACACAGCATTGGAACTACCGTTATAAGAAACATGGAAATCTGATGAGTTCAAATTATAAGAGTTTGTATTGACAGCATTATAATTTGCTGCTAATGATCCATTAATATCCATAGTGGAACCTGGATTTGCAGTATTAATACCAACATTTCCTGCCTGGGCAAAAGCAAAAGTGGGGCTTAAAGCTAATACTGCGATAAATAATTTTGTATAAATTTTAACCATTCATTATTGTTTTACATATCGTAATCGATAATATTATGGGGTAAAGAT
>CBFQYI010000516.1:0-3379 GCA_965720825.1 uncultured Chryseobacterium sp.
TTCAGTCTGATCATCGGCGAAGATAATCTGAAGAGTCTTCACAAATGGAAAAATTCTGATGTACTGATCAAAAATCATCATATTATTGTGTATCCAAGAGTATTTGAAGGAGAGAAAAAAGATTCTGAATATTTACAGCACGAAAATATCTCTCTGATCAAGGCTCCGGTAATAGAGCTTTCTGCTACGGAAATTCGTAATATGGTTAAGAGTGGTAAAAATGTAAGACCTATGCTTCCACCTGAAGTTTTTGAATATTTGGATGGTAGTAGTTTTTATCAATAAGCAATGAAGCTGTACTTATTTTTATTCTCTGTTTTTTTGCAAAGTTGTTTATATGCCCAGGAATCAACAACTTTAAAAAGTGACTCTCTTAAAGAATTACAGAAAATTGCTTTTGCTGAAAGGATAAGCTATAATAAAAAGCGCTGCAGTGAAGATTCAATAAGGGCTGTAAAAGCTTCGGAAATTCATAACAAATATTTTATCAATATTGCTGCTCCCGGTGGTGATAAGTTTTTGCCCAGAGAAGAACTCAGAATGATTTTAAAAAAACATAATATCATTTGGGGTGGAGAATGGACGGGCAGTGATATGGGTGGTTATTCCGGTGAATGTTATTATTCTGTAATGACTGAATTGACTGAAAAAAAATTTGGTAAAGATTTTATTGATAGTCTCGTTAAAGAATCTGTAGCTATGTATGTAAAAAAACACCCTGGTAAAATCTTTGATAATGATGAACATACTGAATGGACTTATAAAGGAAACTACCTTCGCTATAAAGATGATAATGATCAGTTAAATAAAGATTTCTTCCATAGTTTTATTTATCCGGAAGGTTATGAAAATTACAATCCTTCTTTTCAAAAATACCGTTCAAGTACTGTGGTTATGCTCACATTAGATCAAAATGGAAAGGTTTTGAAGAATCGATTTAGTCATGATATCTATAATGATCACAATTTGAAATACATTCCTTATTTTGAAAAAGAGATCAAAAAGTTTATAAAATACACTAAATTTGAGCCTGTAAAATACAGAGGATATCCAGTAAAAACCGAAACATCCTTTTTTATCTACTATAAATAATTATTCATGGACTTCATCGAAAAAATATTCTCAAAATATTCTCAGGAAAAAATTATCAAATGGTTTAAGCAGATTTGTCTTGCCGAAGCTGTTTCATGCCTTTTGCTGTATTGTGTTGCGATGATCTGGATCCGATATGATGAAAATTTATATTCTATTATCTTCATCAGCGTTATTGGCAGCTTACACGGATTATTTTTTACGCTTTACCTTTTACTCTGCCTTCCTGCAAGAAAAATTTATAACTGGGATGATGAGGATTTTGTTTTCGCCTTATTATCGGCTTTCTTCCCTTTCGCAACAGTTTGGGTAGATAAAAAGCTAGCACGATTCGATAGAGAATAAATATACCGCATAAAAAAAGGACCTTTTCGGTCCTTTTTTATTTTTATGGTAATTACAAATCTCTTTTTACATGCCCTGTTGCCGTGAAGGTATGATTTCCTGAATTATCGGTATAGGTACCATTGACTGTAAAATCTATGTAATCACCTAAGGCTCCAAAAGAAGTTATATTCACAACCATATTTCCGTTATTTGATGTAATAGAACCTCCAAAAAACTCAAACCCATAATTTGAAGTAAAACTTGCTGCCACACCCAGCACATTGTTTTGATTCATATAGAAAAAAGGTCCCGTAGAATTCATTGAGTTTATTCTCAATTGCTTTGCCGATATAACAGGTGATGTAGTTGTAAGCCCACCCCATTGTGCATTGAACAGTCCCACTATATTAACGGTTGGCTGATTATCAATTTTATAACTTATCAATTCATTTAAAGAATTACAAACCATGATATTCCCCAAATTTACTGTCGTAGATGGAGCAGTGAAAGTGACTTCATTGGTACTTTGTAAATTAAGGGCATCAAACCCTTCATAGGTAAACTGAGGATTTGCAGTACATGCATACGTGTTGAATGTAAAGCCTCCGGTACCGTTTACCGGCACTGATATATACTGGAAATAGCTTGTACTTGCACCAGGTTTCAACATTACATAACCATCAGTAACATCAGTATTCGTACAGGTTTTAAGACTTCCTTGAATAGTATAATTGATAGATGCAGATGGGATTATGGTAATGTCCGGAATAGTAGTTATAATTCCCACCGGAAGGGGATCAACATTAGAGGCATATAATACATTATTACAAACATCATAAACTTTTAAAACAAGAACTTCACCTGCAGGAACAATTCCGGAGATCGTTCCTGTATTATCTGTCATTCCAAAAATTTCATAGATTTGAGAACTTCTCTTTAAAGCTACTTTAACATTAGGTAAGGTCTGCCCTGCTGTATTTTTCACCGTTACTTTCAGAGTTGCCTGTGGAAACTGTGCATCATAGTTCCACCAGGAAAAATGGCTTACAGTTCCTACATAGGTGTTTCCAATCTTTGTTGCAGCACCTTCTTCTTTCCACATTCCGGTCTCTTCATTATAAGACCATAAGGGGATTGTGGCTGGTGAGCTGGAAGTTTGTGCAGCATCTATTGGGACTGTAATTTCTGCAGTATGTCCGTTGGCAATCTGAAGATTTTGTCCGGAACTCCCTGTTAATTGCACATGCAGCATTCCAAAAGTTTCCATTATTCTCGCATTTCCTCCCGAGTTGGTTGCCAAAAAGGATCCTGGCATTAATTCATTAAGATATGGGTTGGATGGTGGTAAGTGAAAAACTCCAACGCTCACACTTCCTGAATAGGCATTTCCGTTTGCATCTTTAAAGCTTCCATCGAATTTCACTTTAGTTCCATTGGGTAGTGAAACTGTAGAGGTTGAACCAGCGGTAATTGTAGAAGTTGTTGTTGCAGGAATCATCATGATATTCACTCTGTTTGTTCCATTGGTAGGAACTAAAACTCTTGATGCATTTACAAAACCAGGTTTTGTCACTTTTACAAGGGCAAAATTTTCTTTTACCGAAGCATTTTTAAATGTGAAGAAACCTTTAAGATTAGTGGTAACAGTATTTGTTCCGATTGTAACTGTCGCTCCTGAAACCGGCATCCCGCTTGTGTCAAGAACCAGGCCCTGAAAGTTCCTTTGAGCAGCATTCCCAAAACTATAATTGGATGTTGAATTTGGAATATTGTCTTCTATTTCTAATAAAGATTCATTTTTACATGAAAATAGCAACATAAACAACAAAAATAATAGGTAAAATTTTCGCATATGGTATTAGTTTTTAGTTTTCACTAAATTAACAATAAAATACAACCACCAACATTTTTTATTTTTTTTCTTCCAACAGCAATTTTTGCGACCCATATTGTAGGGGGC
>CBFQYI010000517.1:0-3379 GCA_965720825.1 uncultured Chryseobacterium sp.
AGCCAAAGATGTCTTTATACCAAAAAATTGCAGAGAAACTACAATACATAAGCCCGAATTTCTACAAAAAAAGATATTTTAAAGCTTTAAATAATCTTAATAAAAATAACTTTTCGGAACGTAATGTAGAACCGGAATTGGTATGGATCAAAGAATACCTTCCTAAAAATGCTGTGATACTGGATATTGGTGCTAATGTGGGAACTTTCCTTTATCAGCTGGAAAACACCTTGAAGCATGAGAATATTTATGGTTTTGAACCTAATAAAAAGCTTTACAGAAGACTGAAAAGACTGTTTTCAGACATGCACATTCTCCCTCTGGCTCTTTCGGATGAAAACACAATGGCAGAGTTCAAAGTACCCATTATTAATGGAAAAACGATTGCTTCCCGTGGTACTTTAAACACTTCTTACAAAGAAAAAGGAGAAGAGAAAAGCTACACGGAACAAGTAAAAGTTATTAAGCTTGACGAGTGGGCAGCACTGGAACATTTCAACAGACTTGATTTTATCAAAATAGATGTTGAAGGAAACGAAATAAAGACATTGTCCGGGGCGAGAGAAACCATCAGACAATTCAAGCCAACTTTAATGGTCGAAATGGAGCAAAGACACCACCAAACTCCTATATGGAATGAAATATCCGAAGTGATGAGCTGGGGATACGACGCCAGATATCTGAACAGAAATAGCTTTACGCTGGAAGATCTTACGGAAGATATCATAACACAAAATACAAACGACGAAAAAAATAAAACTCAGTACATCAACAATATTATTTTTATACCTAAAAACATTTAAAACGACTTATGAGTGTAGTAGCGAGACAAGGCTTCAAATATTCCATTATCGGTTATATTGGTTTTTTGCTGGGTACCGTTTCCGCAATATTTATATTCCCGAATGATTTTGAATTTTACGGAAAACTTCGCTACATTCTTCCGACGGCTGAAATGCTGGTTCCTTTTGTTGTTTTGGGTATTTCTTATTCGAATGTGAAATTTTTTCACAAGGTAGAAAAGGATGGTAAAAAACAGAATATGCTATCATTGTCATTACTGACGGTTTTTATCAACTTTCTTATTTTTACGATTGTATTTTTTATACTTCCTTATTTTTATCCGAAATTCAGGCATTCAGAAGCATGGAAGATTAAGGAAATGATTTTACCATTGATTTTAATCCTTTCATTCTGTGCTATTTTCAATAAATATACGTCCAACTATAAAAGAATTGTAGTTTCCAATATTTTCGACAATCTGTTTCCGAAAATAGCCAATCTGGGAGCATTTTGCCTCTTTTTCTTTGCTTT
This sequence comes from uncultured Chryseobacterium sp., assembly GCA_965720825.1. Taxonomy (GTDB): domain Bacteria; phylum Bacteroidota; class Bacteroidia; order Flavobacteriales; family Weeksellaceae; genus Chryseobacterium. Next base: position 1,315 of record CBFQYI010000517.1, read on the forward strand.
ATCACAGAACATTACAGCTTCTATCTCACAGACCATTGCCTATGCTTTCTTTTTTGGAATCTTCTTTTTAATGCTTTTGGGCTACATTTATTACACCAATAAACTGGAAAAAATTCAGCTGGATTTTAATACGGATTATTTTAAAAAGAATAATTTCTGGAAGGAGTTTTTCAATTACAGTTTCTTTGGATTCCTGGGAACTTTTGGAAATTATCTGGCGATCAACAGCTTTATGATCGGAGAATTTATGGGCATGGAAGAGGTAGGAATTTACTCTGTTCTGTATGCTCTGATCTCATTGATTTCTATTCCACAGCTTGGATTATTTAATATTTCAGCACCTATCATCAACAAAACTCTGGCAGACGGAGATATGGTGGAACTGGACAGATTCCATAAAAAAACATCTTTAACGCTATACTTCCTTGGAGCTGTTTTATTCTCATGTATTATGGTAGGGTTTCCTTATCTGACGCAATTTATGCCAAAGAACGGAACCATGCTCCGAGAATACGAACCCGTAGTTTGGATCTGGGGTTCTGCAGTATTGATAGACCTTGCTACCGGATTCAACGGGAATATTATTTCGCTTTCAAAATATTACAGATTCAATATTCTGGTGATGCTTTTGCTTGCTGGATTAACTATCGGGCTGAATTATTATTTCATCAAAAATACAGATCTGAAACTGATCGGAATTGCCTTATCTACAGCCATTTCCCTTACCATTTACAATGTTGTAAAAATCATTTTCAACTATATTGTATTTAAGGTTTCACCTTTGAGTATTGAAATGATTTTCGTGTCCATCATCTGTACTCTAGCCATTACAGTAGCCATTGTTCTTCCCAACTTCAACAGCAATCTGCTTAATCTTGTTTACAAGCCTGCAGTTGTTTTGATACTGATCTATGTCGGAAATTATTTCACCAGAGTTTTCCCTGTTGAAGATTATCTGAATATGAGATTTATTAAGAGTGTATTTAAGATAAAATAAGTTCTTTTAAGACGGAAAAACACGATAATCCGAAGATTTTTAAATTAACCCTGTTAGAAATTGTTCCAGTTTTTTCTGAACTTCTTTCCTGCTGTATGTTTTATAAAAGTCAAATGGATTCTCCGAAACGGTTTTTAGCTGCTCAAGAACATTTTCTTCTTCAGGAATAATAAAGTTCAGTTTTGAAGGATAATTCCCGGGAAAAACAGCCAATTTTCCGTAAGCTATGGCATCGCCAAGGTTTCCCGTCATTTTAGTCAGTCCATACGTTTCTTTCATGCTGAAAAATGTTGTATCCTGCTGAATTGGACACCATAGAACATCTGCTTTTTGCATCCATTGTTCAAAGTCTTCAGAGGAAACTCTTTCAGAAAAATAAGTAACTTCAGTATTTTCAGGTAATTTTCCAGACAGATTTTCAAGTTGTTTTAACTCGTGTCCGTTTGCTTTTCCAAGGAAAACAAATTGACAGGGTCTGCCCGTATTGAGTTTCTGAATAGTATTAAAGATATAGGTATAATCTCTTCTTTTTTGTGAAACTCCGCCAGGAATCACCACCACAAGATCTTCATTTTTTACTTTATCAAAATCTCTTGTATAAAACAGTGGCAAATACTGATATCCCTCTGAAAACAAGGCTTCATCGAGTACGAAAATGGATCTGGCTGTCTTGTAAACTTTAGTTTTGTAAAATAATCCTTCTTTCAGCCATAGTTTTAATCTGAAGATAATATCCCCTTTGAAAACACTTTTCATCAGATCCAGCTTGGAAGCTTTTATGAAATTAAGATTATGGGTAATGATTGCCGTATTGTACTTTTTCGCTACCGCTAAAAATGTATTGAAATAGCGGTGTACCGTTCCTATGATCACCAGATCATACCCTTTTCCCTTTAACTGATCAAGAATCATAGAACTATCTGATAAGAACACAGCTTCATGCCGGTGACTTACCTGATCTTTGATTCTTTTCGAAAAATAATAGTCTACCGCAAAATCCTCAGAACCTTCCATAATATTCATGAAAGCCTGAGCAATTTCTGAGTGAGTGTCTATTTCTATGTAGGC
>CBFQYI010000518.1:0-3372 GCA_965720825.1 uncultured Chryseobacterium sp.
TTACTGAAATTTTAAATTTTTTTGAGTCCGTACGTTTCGGTATCTACATAAATAGCACCGTTGTACTTTCGTTTTCTATCCGGTTTTTTGTAATTCACCTCACGAAAACGGATCACAAAATTTTTTCTCCCGTCAAGAGTTACAGTATCTGATAGGAAAAATCTGTACAGTCCTCTGTTTTCTGGTTTTATCTGTTCCGGAACAACATCCCTGTTACTTTGCTGAAGAGCGATCATTTCATAGATCGGCTGCTTCAGACCAGAGATTCTGTTGTCCAGAATGTTAATTTTTTCACCATATTTTTTAGAATACAAAAACTCCTGAGCTCTTTCCCAAAGGAAGAGCTTACTTTTTGAAAATATCTTTCTTGCAGTGATGTTATTCAGAGAGTCTTTTTCTCTTTTTTTCTTGAAAATACTGAGATCATTAAAGTACTGATTAAACTGGGACAGACTGTCTTCATCAATATCCAGAGAAATTTTTTCGTAGGATTTGTAAGAATAAGATCCTAAGCTTTTGGGTGAGTTTTCGTTAAATAGTTTATTGACTTTTCTTAGAATTTCCAGAGCTCTGGGATCACTTTTATCTTCAATAACAACGGCTTCAATGTTGGTAGTCTTTGATGTTTTTTTAAGCAGGGAAACTTCCATACTGCTTTCCACGGTAATGGTTTCTTTTTCATAAGAATCAGCATCCACATCAATGTTTTTGCATCCCGTTTTAAACTCCAGAATACCTTGCACATTGGTATATCCGATAACGACATTGTCACAGGATACCTTTGCTTTAAAGACAGGCTTTTGACTGGCGTCATCCACAACTTTAATTTTTGTTTGTGAGTACCCCAAAAAGCAGATCAGAAAAAATAATAACAGTAAACCCCTTTTCATGTAAAAAAACTACGTCAAAAATAATGATATTTATTATTGTATAAAAGTTTTTAACAGAGTATAACATTGATTTAATCTAATGTTTTCATGGACTTTCCAAGGATAAAGTCAAATGAAGAAATTGACCAGATAGTCTTTCTGTATTTTATCTGAATTGCCAAATAAAAAAAACTCCTTAGTCGTTAAGAATCAGGAGTTTTAATTGTTTTTCGCTGTTTTGTGTTCTGGAATCGTAATTTATCGGTCATCCAGTGCTTTCATAAACTCAATAATGTCATCTATTTCCTTATCAGTGAGCTGTAGCGGAGTATCCGAAAGTGTTTGGTTTTCTACTTTAAATCCAAAGGCTTTTCCACCGCCTTTGTTATAGAAATTCATCACTTCTTTCAGTGTTTTGTATCCTCCGTTGTGCATATAAGGAGCTGTTTTTTGAATGTTTCGAAGTGTTGGCGTTTTGAAAGAATGCTGTAATGAAGGAACCGTTTCATGAAATTTTCCTCTTCCCGGATCAGAATCAAATGTTTTATTCTCTGCATTAATAGCTATTCCCAGTATTTCCTGCTCTGTTTTTTTGAAATTCGGAGGTACTGTACCATTGAATAAAGGAAGAAAATGACATATGGCACACTGAGCTTTTCCAACAAAAAGGTTAAACCCTTGCTTTTGATTTTCTGTCATCGCCGATTTATTTCCTCTCATATATTCATCAAAATCTGAATTGAATTTTGCCAGCGAACGGATATAGCTTGCCAATACATTCTGCAGCTGCCAAACCTCTGTTTTTTGAGAATGATAAATCTTTTTGAAAGCTGCCTGATAATTTTTATCCTGATTGATTTTGGCAAGAATGACATTCAGGTCACCGTGCATTTCTTCTTTATTGGAGATCACATCTGAGCTCTGTCCTTCCAGGTCATCTTTTCTCATATCCCAAAACTGACCATGCTGATATCCTGCATAGTTGAGTGAAGGTGTATTTCTCGCCAGTTCTGAATTTTCAAGGGACATGGCTCTGGCAAGTCCGTCGGTAAATGCTTTCTCTGGAATATGACATGTGGCACAGCTTCGGTTATTGCTGTTGGATAAGATTTTATCATTAAAGAGCTGATGTCCAAGAGCTGCCTTTTCTTCGGAGTAGGCATATTCTTTTCCCGGAGTGAAAGCATTAGGATTAAATGCATTTTTAGTGAAAAAAGTAGCTGCATTTTTATTTAAAGCGGTGGTTACATCAACATCCGGAATGTTCTCCTGAGCTTTAAAATCAAGCATCAAAGCTGTGATCTTGTTCAGATGATCCGGAATGAAATTCACATAATCAAATGTGTTTTTGTCTGTATTTTTCTTCAGTACTTTAATGGTTGAACTGATCTCTGCCACGATATTTTTTAAGGCTTTATTTTTCGAACGGTCAGTAGAGATTTGTTCTAAAGTTTCTTTTATTCCTTGCAGCGAAGAAGGCATTTCCTCTAAAAATACTCCTGAAATGGGTGTGTCAAAACCAGAAATCCCTAAGCTGGAAATTCTGAAAGCTTCCTGTCTTAAGGCATCAAAAACCTGATCTTTACTGATCGTAATAACCTGAAAGTTAGTTGCTATGGTATTGCTTTTATTGATAAGCTTATTGAGCATTCTGATCACTTCCTCTTTATTTCCTTTATCATATGGATAGAACATTTCTTCCAACACCTGAAGCCCTTCGGGTTCTATTTCTGTATGCTCGTCCATTTCTATTTCAGGAAGGGCAGGACCATTGATAAACCTTGCGGAGTGGGGCAGGAAGTATTCTACAGCCCATTCCATTGTTTTGTAGGTTTTTCGGATATCCTGAAATTTTTTCTGAAGAAGTTTTTCATCAGTATTTTTAGAAACCAGAGTTTTCAGTTCGTTAATTTGCTTTTCGAAATCAGCATTGGTTTTGATAATCCTGTTTTTGACAGAACCAAGATCTTCGTATACCGGTTGCTGCTTATCATTTTTACAGTAATAAAGGGTAAAAAGCGCTGCTGTACAGTACAGAAAAAGGAGTATCGGGTATTTTGAAAGCTTATTCATAGGTATGAAAAAGTATCAACAGAGATTTTCTATTGATACTTTGATTGATATGAAGGAATTAAAACTATTTTTCTACGTTTCTGATGATTACAATTTGTCCACCTTCTTTGTTGGTATTGATTCCTGAACCGTCAGGGTTTTTGAATTTATCCAGCTGCCATGTATGAGAATGGATATTCACCGAGAAGGTATTCGGAATTCCGATGATGTCTGAAATATCAACCATTGCCCCGAATTCCCATGAACCGAACTTCTGAAGGTCTCCGGATTGGTTGTAAGCAGTCTGCCATGCAGAGTCACCTCTGTTGTGCCTCATGTTCAGCCATGGTTTATATTGTTTTGTAGCAATATTCAGCTGCCAGATATAAGAATCGTGGTTGGCATTTTTGTAATAAGAATCTCCGTCTTCCTGGATGTACACAAAGTTTTC
>CBFQYI010000519.1:0-3362 GCA_965720825.1 uncultured Chryseobacterium sp.
ACACTGCATTGGTAAGGTAAGATCCGAAAGGAGATGGTTTTACGATGGAAGGTACACCCGCCAATAAGGAAGTGGATAGTTTTTCCAACATTCCCCATACGGGAAAGTTATAAGCATTGATCTGTACAGAAACTCCTTCACTTGGTGTTAAGATATGCGTTCCTAAGAAAGTTCCGTTAGCCGAAATCTTCTGAGTATCTCCATCTACCCAAAATGAAGTATTGGGAAGCATTCTTTTTGCCAATCCGGAGTAGGTAAAGAAAGTTCCGAAACCTCCTTCAATATCCACCCATGAATCAACGTGTGTAGCTCCTGTTTTGTATGATAAATCGTAGTATTTTTTCTTTCTTTCTAACAGATAAAGTGCCACTTTTTTCAACATTTCTCCGCGGTCGTAGAAAGTCATTGAAGAAAGGTTTTTATATCCTACGGTTCTTCCGTAGTCAAGAGCCTGTTCAAAATTAAGCCCTTCTGTATCGGAAACAGCTACCTGTTCTCCTGTAACGGCATTGTACAAAGGAACTCCGCTTCCGGTACCTTCTACCCATTGTCCGTAGATATAGTTTTTTAACTTTTCCATATAGTTTTTTACTTTTTGCTTAGATTAATCTTTTTAATAAAGTTTCTAATAATCAGATAAGGGATAAAAAGCACCAGCCAGCCATCTAAAATGATGACAATTTCAACAAACAACGTATAGAAATAATCTTTACGCTCTAGCTTAGCAATTACCTCATCTGATTCAACATGTTCCAAAGCATCTGAAATTCCAATTGATTCTTTTACAAAGTGAAATCCTAAAGCATTCACAATGATTATGATGATCAGTATTATGATCCAATATTTTTTCAGACCGCTCATTAACTGCAACTTATTTATTTCGGTTCCTGATAAGGAAACATTTTTACCAGTCCTTCATATAAACTTCTGTGAAGAATCGTTGCATGGTTGTCTGTTTCCATCATTTTATATTCTAATGTCCAGTTTTTCTTTCCTGCTTTTTTCAAAACATCATAGAAAGCTTCTGCGTCTTTTACCATCACCGGATGTTCTCCTTTTCCTACAGAAACATAAACGAATTTTTTAGTATCCGGGGATTTTGAAAGTAGCTGCGGAGCCTGCTTTAAAAGACTTTCATCATCCCACCATAAACTTGGACTGATGATAAAATAGTTATTGAACATTTCCGGTTTTTTCAAAAGGATTTCTGTTGCCAAAAGTCCTCCTAAAGACTGACCGAAAAGGTATTTATCTGTGGTTTTAAACTGACTTTCCACATAAGGCTTTAGTTCTTTTTCAACGAATGCAATAAACTTATCAGAATGTCCTGTTGTAGGATAGTCTTTCTGTAAGTCTTTTAAATCCGTATGAAAAGTAAAATCTCTTTTTCTGTCTACATTAGCAACTCCCACCACAATGGTTTCCGGCATGGAATACATCTGATTAAAGAATTGTACTAATCCTGTAACGTGAATAAAATCTTCGTTCATACTTCCATCCAATAAATAGATTACCGGGTATGATTTTGTTTTATCATATCCCTGTGGAAGATAAATATTCAGCGTTCTGTCTTCATTTAATGTTTTGGACTTAATGGTCCTCACTTCTCCTATTGTAAGCGGTTTTGTGGCAACAGTCTGTGCTGATAACGTACAACCTACCGCAAACATTATGCTGCATGCAAGCGCAATTTTTTTAATCATATTTATTTTTGTTAAACCTAATGGGTTTTAAAAACCCGTTAGGTTTGATTATTAGCAATTATTCAAAATAAGTTAACTTTTATTTTATATCATCCCAGATGCTATAATCCACAATTTTAGTTGGGATCTGCTGAACATATTCTGTAAATGGTTCACAAGGCAGAATAGCTTCTTTTCATTCTCTTGCCAGCTCCTGATATAATTTTGTTCCTTCTGTTTTCCAGTGAATCATTTCGTCAGAAACATCACGGATAATTTTTGCAGGACTTCCTACCACCAGTTTTCTTGGTTCACATCTGAAATTGGCTGGTACAAAAGCGAGTGCTCCGACAATACTTTCGTCGCCGATATAGGCTTTGTCCATTACCACAGAATTCATTCCGATCAGACAGTTTTTTCCAATGTGTCCGGAATGAATAATCGCTCCGTGTCCGATGTGTGCGGATTCTTCCAGGATCGTTTCTATATTCGGGAAAACGTGAAGGGTACAGTTTTCCTGTACATTAGCTCCGTCTTTAATGATAATTTTTCCCCAGTCGCCACGGATGACCGCATTGGGACCAATATATACTTCCTCACCTATTTCTACATTCCCGATAATGACTGCCTGCGGGTGAATGTAAGCAGATGGTTTTATAATGGGACGAATCCCGTGGTATGAGTAGATGTTCATAATTTTAATTTGAAAATTTGAGAATGGGATAATTTGGAAATTAATGAGCTAATTTAAATTATATTGAATATCATTTTCAAATTCTCAAATTAGCACATTTTCAAATTAAACCCGTTCGATGACCATTGCATATCCCTGACCTACACCGATACACAGAGTACACAATGCATATTTTTTATCTTGCTTCTGAAGTTCCATTGCCGCTGAACCTACGATTCTTGCCCCGGAAACTCCCAGTGGATGGCCAATAGCTATTGCACCACCGTTCGGGTTTATTCTTGAATCATCATCTTTCAACCCTAAGCTTCTTGTTACAGCCAGTGCCTGTGCTGCAAATGCTTCGTTGAGTTCGATGATATCCATATCTTCCAGAGAAAGGTTTAATCTTTTCAATAGCTTTTGTGCAGCTTCCACAGGTCCGACTCCCATGATTCTTGGTTCTACACCTGCTACGGAAGATCCCAGAATTTTTGCTTTTGGTTTCAACCCATATTTTTTAACGGCTTCTTCACTTGCTAAAATCAAAGCTGCAGCACCATCATTCATTCCTGAGGCATTTCCTGCCGTTACTGTTCCTTCTTTTCTGAAAGCCGGACGAAGTTTAGCCAAACCTTCCATAGATGAAGTGGGCTTAATGAATTCATCTTTTTCAAAAACGATTGGATCACCTTTTCTCTGAGGAATTTCAACTTTTACAATTTCTTCTGCCAGTCTTCCGCTTTCCTGAGCTTTTGTCGCTTTCTGCTGAGACCAAAGAGCAAATTTATCCTGATCTTCTCTGTTGATCTGGTGGATATCTGCTAAGTTTTCTGCAGTTTCTCCCATTCCGTCAACCCCGTACATTTCTTTCATTTTAGGATTGATGAAACGCCATCCGAAAGTAGTATCAAACATCTGGCTGTCTCTACCGAAAGCTGCACGTGGTTTTGACATCACATACGGAGAACGCGTCATATGATCTACTCCTCCTGCAATATAGATTTCTC
>CBFQYI010000520.1:0-3357 GCA_965720825.1 uncultured Chryseobacterium sp.
CATACCTGAAAAACGGAATCACTAAACAGGATATCGACTTCCTTGCCAAAGCAGGATTCAATTCAATAAGGCTTCCGATGCATTACAATCTTTATACGCTACCGATTGAAAAGGAGGCTGTTAAAGGAAAAGATACGTGGCTGGAGGAAGGTTTTAAAATGACCGATGATCTTCTTCAATGGTGTACAGATAATAAAATATACCTGATTCTGGATCTTCATGCAGCTCCGGGAGGGCAGGGAAATGATGCCAACATCTCTGATAATGATAAATCTAAGCCCTCACTTTGGGCCAATGAAGAAAACCAGAGAAAAACGATTGCATTATGGAAAAAACTGGCTGAAAGGTATAAAGATAATCCATGGATTGGAGGATACGACCTTATTAATGAGCCCAATATCAACTTTACAGGTAAAAATCCAAATGGTACAGATGAGATGTCTAATGCTCCGCTTTGGAAACTTCAGAAAGACATTACAGCAGCAATCAGGGAGGTTGATAAAAAACATATTATTTTCATTGAAGGAAACGGCTGGGGAAACAATTACAACGGACTTCCAGCTATCTGGGACAATAATATGGCTTTCAGTTTTCATAAATACTGGAATTACAATGATGATCAAACCTTGAAATTCGCATTGGATCTGAGAGAGAAACATAATATGCCGATCTGGCTTGGAGAAACCGGTGAGAATTCCAATGTATGGTTTACTGAGTTGATTCAGCTTTTAGGCAAGCATAATATCGGATATGCCTTCTGGCCAATGAAAAAGATTGATAATATTGCAGGAATTACCAATGTGAAGATCACCCCTGAGTATGAAAAGCTATTGGATTACTGGAAAAACGGAGGTGAAAAACCATCTAAAGAGTATGCAAAAAAGGCTTTACTACAGATTGCCGATAATTATAAACTGAACAACACCGAGATTAAAAGAGATGTGATTGACGCCATGTTCAGACAGATTACAGATGCTTCAACAAAACCTTTCAGAAATCATCAGGCTCCGGGAAGAATATTCGCTTCAGAATATGATTTGGGAAGAATGGGTGCTGCGTATCTGGATAAGGATTTCATTAATCTTTGGGTAAGTGATCCGGCGAAAAGATCGGAATGGAACTCAGGACAGCAGATGAGAAATGATGGCGTAGATATCTATAAATGTAATGATAAGGTTACGAATCAGTATTATGTAGGAAAAACAGAAAACGGAGAATGGCTACAGTACACGCTTCAATCCAAAGGAGACCAAAACTATTCGATTGATATCAGATATTCTGCTGCCAAGGATTCTAAAATAAGAATTGAAACCGCTCAAGGAAAAGTTTTAGCTACAGTATCATTGGGATCTACTGGTGGAAATGAGAACTGGAAGACAGTTTCAGCAAAAAATATCAGTCTTCATAAAGGAGAAAACAAAATCAGAATCATCTTTGAAAATGATGGTGCCAATCTGAATTATTTTGAATTAAAATAGTAATAATTGTCTTAAATTGCAGCTCTCTTCCGGTCTTCGAAAGAGAGCTTTTTTAATGATACGATTATGAAAAAAACAGCATTCTTTTTTCTTCTGATTTCAGCATTTACCTTTGCTCAGACCTCTTTATTAGAACAGAAAATAAACTCAATCCTTAAGAACAAAAAAGCGACGGTGGGCGTTTCTGTCTTAGGTTTTGAAAACGGTTTTACATACAATAAAAATGCAGATAAAAAACTGCCAATGCAAAGTGTATTCAAATTTCACATTGCAGCAGCCGTTCTGAACGATATAGATCAGGGAAAACTTTCTTTAGATCAGAAAATAAAATTGGATCCGTCAAACTTGCTTGAGAATACATGGTCGCCACTTCGTGATCAATACGCCGGAAAAAGTGTTGAAATTCCGCTAAGTAAAGTGATTGAATATACGGTTGCCAAAAGTGATAACAACGGCTGTGATATTCTTCTAAGATTATTAGGAGGAACTCAGACGGTTCAAAAATTCATGGATTCCAAAGGGGTAAAAGGTTTTCAGATCAAATATAATGAAGAGGACATGCATAAAGACTGGAATGTTCAATATGAAAACTATAGCACTACAAAATCAGCAGTTGATGTGCTTAAAAAGTTCTATGATGGAAAATTACTCTCTAAAAAATCTACAGATTACCTGATGAAAGTACTATGGTCTACCTCCACAGGATTGAATAAAATAGTGGAACAACTTCCCAAAAACACTCCTGTGGCAAGAAAAACGGGATCTTCCGGAAAGAATAATGCAGGTTTGACAGGTGCGGAAAATGAAATAGGAATCATTACTTTACCTAATGGCAAACACTATGCATTAGCCGTATTTGTCAGTAATTCAACGGAAACCGATGCTGTCAACTGCAGGATGATTTCAGATATTTCCAGAGAGGTTTGGGAATATTTTAATAAGTAAAATTTTAAGCTTATTTTTAAAGCGATTTAACATGAAAAAATTAATAATAACAACGGCTCTATTGGCTTTCACATTCTTTTACTCACAGAAGAATCAGAATTATTTAGAGATCAGCTACGGAAGTGTATGCTGTGGTCCTGCCTCTGATAAACCTGTCATGAGTTTTCTGAAAGAATTTAAGAATAAAAGCCAGATAAAAAGCCTGGAAGTCCTGATCCAAAAAGGGAGGGGAAGAGAAGGCGAATTTACATTGTATGTTGGTACCGATTTCCTTACAAAGAATCAAAAAAAACGATTGGTAAGAGGATTAACGGCCACTGTTTCCAACCAGAACAATAATAAGAAAAGTCAGAGTACAGGAAATGTTTCTTTTGACTCTACAGCTGTTGTCACACAATCGGATCTTACAGACGTAAAAAATTTAACTATCTATAAAAAATAAAGGAAAAATGATCAAAAACATTGTAGTTATCGGAGCGGGAACCATGGGAAATGGTATTGCACATACTTTCGCACAAAGCGGTTTTAAAGTAAATCTTGTAGATGTATCCCAGGAAGCTTTGGACAGAGGTTTAAAAACCATTACTACCAATCTTGACAGAATCATTGCAAAAGGAAACCTTACAGAGGAGCAAAAAGCTGAAACTTTAGGTAACATCACTACTTTTACAGCATTGAATGATGCTGCAGGTTCTGCAGATCTTATCGTAGAAGCTGCAACAGAAAACCTGGATCTTAAATTGAAGATCTTTGGTCAGATGGATGAACTGGCTCCTGCCAACTGTATCCTTGCAACCAATACTTCTTCTATTTCTATCACGAAAATTGCTGCAGCTACCAAAAGAGCTGATAAAGTAATCGGAATGCACTTTATGAACCCGGTTCCTATCATGAAACTGGTAGAAATCATCAAAGGATATTCTACTTCCAAAGA
>CBFQYI010000521.1:0-3332 GCA_965720825.1 uncultured Chryseobacterium sp.
AAAATTTTATGGGGTTGGAAAAGTGACCGCTAACAAAATGTTTAGTTTAGGAATTTATAAAGGAAAAGATTTAAAAAAGAGATCACTTGAAGATCTGATAAGACTTTTTGGAAAATCCGGCCAGCATTATTACAATGTGGTACGCGGAATTCATACTTCAGAAGTAAAACCTCATCGGATTCAGAAAAGTGTGGCTGTGGAAAGAACATTTTTTGAGGATCTTCTGGATGAACAGCAGATCAATGAAAAGCTGGAAAGCCTTGCTGAGGAAATTCATCAAAGATTACAGAAAAATAATATTCTCGGAAGAACTTTAACTTTAAAAATAAAATATAAAGATTTCTCTCTTTTCACAAGAAGCATAACAAGAGAAGATTATTTCTCATCACCCGAACAGTATTATAACACCGGAAAAAAACTTTGGGAACTCCGTCCTTTTGATAAAGCGGTACGTCTGCTCGGATTATCTCTCTCCCAACTGAATACGGAAGAAAAAAAGCAGGTTTCAGTTCAACTAAAAATCCCGTTTGAAGAATTCGAAAATGAATAGGTCATATTTTTTCGCTACCTTGTATCAACCAAATCAGCAAATTTATGAACCCAACCATGATTCAGTTTTTCCATTGGTATTCTGAAGGCGACGGAAAATTGTGGAAAGAAGCCGAAAAACAGGCCAAATACTTAGCAAAACTTGGAATTACTTCGGTATGGTTTCCTCCGGCCTACAAAGGGACAAATGGCGGCTATTCCACCGGTTATGATGCCTACGATCTGTATGATCTTGGAGAATTTGATCAAAAGGGAACTCTTCCTACCAAATACGGCACTAAAAATGATTATACTAAAGCCATTAAAGCCTTAAAGAAACAAAATATACAAGTTATTGTGGATATTGTTCTGGGACATAAGGCCGGTGGTGATGAATTGGAAAAATTCAAGGTGGTAAAAGTAGATGAGGAAAACAGGGAAAAAGTGATTTCCGATGTTATCGAAATAGAATCTTACACAAAATTCAACTTTCCCGGAAGAGGAAAAAAATATTCTGATTTTGAATGGAACTTCACCTGTTTCAGCGGTGTAGATTATGCTGAAGGAATGGATTCCCATATCTTTAAAATTCAATCAGAATACGGAAACGACTGGGAAGAAATGATTGATGATGAAAAAGGAAACTACGACTACCTGATGTATAATGACATCGAGCACCGGAATCCTTTTGTACGGGAAGAACTCAACACCTGGGCAAAATGGTATTTTGATCAGACCGATTTTGATGGAGTCAGGCTGGATGCTTTAAAACATATTTCTTTTGATTTTTATAAAGAATGGCTCACGCTACTCCGTTCCAATTCCGGAAAAGATATTTTTGCTGTAGGAGAATATTGGGCTCCCGGATATCTCCATCTTCTTCAAAAATATATTGAAGTGACGGAAGGCTGCATGAGCCTTTTCGACAGTTCTTTGCAGAATAACTTTCATACGGCTTCCATAGAAGGAGGTTCTTACGATCTCCGAAGGATTTTTGACGAAACCCTTACCCAGGCAGATCCTATGCATTCTGTAAGCTTGGTAGCCAATCATGATACGCAGCCTTTACAAGATCTTGAAGCTCCCGTAGAACCATGGTTCAAACCTATTGCTTATGCGCTTATTTTATTAAGAAAAGATGGCTACCCATGTATATTTTATCCTGATCTCTATGGCGCTCATTATGTGGATAAAGACAGAGAAGGTAATGATCAGGAAATATTTATGCCCAAAATAGATGGCATTGAAGAGTTATTAAAAGCAAGGAAAGACCATGCTTATGGTGATCAGCATGATTATTTTGAGGATGCCAACTGTCTTGGCTGGGTACGCATGGGAGATGATAAAAATAGTGGATGCGCTGTTGTTCTGAGCAATAAAGAAGCTTACAACAAACCTATGGAGGTGGGAACATTATATGCGGGGAAAAAGTTCAAAGACCTGTTGAAACGATTCAAAGAGAAAGTAACTATTGATGAAAACGGATGGGGAGATTTTCCTGTTCCGGCAGGAAATGTAAGTGTCTGGATTCCTGAATAAGATTAATTTACCAGAAACCCTTGTCAAGGTTTAAAACCTTGACAAGGGTATATTTTAACAATAAATATATTGGCAATACCAAATATCTTTTGCCCATTCACAGCATTGCCCATCTTCGTTGGAGGTACAGCATACCTTACCTCTGTTAATATCTCCAGCTTTTAGACTTTTTAATTCCTGGCGGTTCAATTTTTTTACTTTGATTTCTTTGTACGTTTTCATAATTGTTATTTTTTATGGTTTAGTTATTAAATATACATTAAAAATTACAATTATGAATAAATATATCACATCTAAAACTGGTTTCGTATATAAAATTCATTGATAAAATGTGAATATATTGACCACCCCGTCAAAAATTTTTTGAATTTTTGCCACCCCTCCGAGGGAGGGGAATGTTTACGTCTTCAGTTGGGATATTGTTAAGGTTAGAAATTTGATAAGCTGATATGGATGGAGCTACATCTTTAGCAGCTCAAGGATTTCCGGTCTTTCGGAGGTATCGGATATTTTTCCGGTGCGGGCAAATTCAGCCCAGAGCGCTCTCAACTTTTTGCCATTCTCATGAATACGGCTCCAGGGAATATTTTTCAGTAATTCGGAAGATTTCCAGGCTGGCTCATTACCAAAAATCAAAGGGAGATCAATACAATGGGACGCTCCGATAGGGTTGTCTTTCAATTTTGAATGAATTCTGAAGAGATAGATATTTCCACCAGCTTCAGCCAGATTGTGTGCAAATTGCTTTGCCGGATTTCCATAGATCAATGCTGTAGTTTTTTCAACCGTTTTATCCATGATTTTTAAACCGAATCCTTTTCCAAAATATTTATTTAAAGCTTCGGAAGTCTTAAGATAAAAAGCAGTTTCGTCATTATTTAAACCAATCAGGACATCAAATTTCTGAGCATTTTTTTTCCACATTTCCACGGAATCTTCTTCTTTACACAAAGGAAAATGTCCGTATTGTGTGCCAAAGGGCATCGCTGCTTTCAAGCCATATCTTATCACAGAAGGTACAAATTTCCCGTATTCATCCATCATTTTTAAAACATCTGGATCATCTTTCAAAAATTCTGTTTTTTTCAGAAATTCTGCAGACATTTTCTGTCTTTTATGACGTAATCCCAAAGGAGCACTCTGGATAATCAAGCGATGGAACAAATCCTCCACTCCTTCTGATATCATTAAATGGGCAATAGCATCACCACCTGAAGACTGGCCGAGAAGGGTAATATTATGTTCAGTACCTCCCAGATCTGCAC
>CBFQYI010000522.1:0-3325 GCA_965720825.1 uncultured Chryseobacterium sp.
AGCTTGTTTCTTCTGCTAAAAAAGACACTCCCATCAATCCACTGGAAACATTATCTGAAAGAGAAAAGGAAATATTTGATCTGCTGATTAAAGGATATGGAAATATTGAAATATCGAATGAGCTTAACCTTCACCTTTCCACTGTGAGCACCTATAAGGCGAGAATTTACAAAAAATTAAATATAAAAAATGCAGTTGATCTTGTTAGGATGGGAGAACGGAATCAAGCACATAAAAAATAATCCATTGAGTATGCACAGTAATCTCTTTTTGCGATGCCGGGCGTCAATACTTTTGCCCGGACTGCATGGCAGCCTTCACATATAATATTTAAACCCTTATGAAATCAAAAAAAATATATCAGCAGCTTTACTTTCAAGTTGTTATTGCGATCATTGCCGGAGTACTTTTAGGCCAGTTTTATCCTGAAATCGGCGAGAAAATGAAACCGTTGGGTGATGGTTTTATTAAACTGGTTAAAATGATTATAGCACCGGTTATTTTTATTACCCTTACATTGGGTATTGCTCACATGACAGACCTTACAAAAGTGGGCAGGATTGCCATAAAATCAATGATTTATTTTCTCACCTTCTCTACTGTGGCACTTTTTATTGGACTTATTATAGGCAATCTCTTGCAGCCCGGATCCGGATTAAATATAGATCCGGCTAATCTTTCCGGCGATATTTCTCAATATCAGCAGAAAGCTCATGGAACTACTATTTCGGAATTTCTCACCAATATTATTCCGGAAACTTTGTTCAGTCCTCTTGTAGGTGATAATATTCTTCAGATACTATTGGTTTCTATTTTACTTGGGGTTGCTTTGGTATTAACTAAAGATAAAAGCCAGAATATCATTGATTTTATGCAGAATTTATCAGCACCTATCTTTAAAATTGTACATATGCTGATGAAGCTTTCTCCTGTTGGTGCTTTTGGAGCGATGGCATTTACGATTGGGAAATACGGACTCTATTCTGTTTTGAATCTGATTTTTTTGGTGGGTACTTTTTATATCGCTTCTATCCTGTTTGTTATTATTATTTTAGGAGGTGTAGCCTGGTACAATGGATTTAATATTTTCAAACTCATCGTTTATCTTAAAGAAGAGGTTCTTATGGTATTAGGAACGAGTTCTTCAGAGTCTGCACTGCCCGGGATTATGGAAAAGCTTGAAAAGGCAGGCTGCTCAAAAACTATTGTAGGTTTTGTAGTTCCTACCGGTTATTCTTTTAATCTCGATGGAACCAATATTTATATGACTCTTGCTTCCCTCTTTATTGCCCAGGCTCTCAATATCCAGCTTCCCATTGAAAAACAGCTGGCTCTCGTTCTGGTTGCCATGCTAAGTTCTAAAGGAGCAGCAGGAGTTACAGGAGCTGGCTTTGTTACTTTAGCAGCAACGCTGGCTATTGTACCTGAAATTCCTCTTACCGGAATGACTCTTATTTTAGGAATTGATAAATTTATGAGTGAATGCAGAGCTATCACAAATGTTATTGGCAATTCTGTGGCTACCGTTGTGGTGGCTAACTGGGAGAATCAACTGGACAAAAAGCAACTTCATCTATGCCTTAATTATCCCAATAAAGACCTTATTGAATAAAAAGTATGACCTGTCCTTTTTAGTAATAATAGCTTCGACAGGCTCAGCCTGACAACGCTTAAAAACTTCTGTTGGTATTCAGAGTGTCACCCTGAGCCTGTTGAAGGGTTATTAATAAGAAAACCTTTGTTCATCATTAACGGGTATTAATTCAATGGATAAGTAAAAAAAGTATTCTATATTTAATAATAAAGCCCTGTTTTAAAAATTTTTAAAGCAGGGCTTTTTACAACTTTAACCTTTTAATAATCACAATAAAAAACGTCACACATATCATTAAATAACTACAGCTTTGATAGCTTGCAAAGCTCTATAATTGTATAGCTTTGCTTCATAAAAAGAAATGCTAATACAAGTTATTTTGTTTATACTTATTTCTATTGACATCCCTTAAATAAGAATCATTTAACATTCATTCTATTTAGCTGCCTGTATTTTTACGATAATACAGGATTAAGATGGGCTCATTGAGCTCATCTTTTTGTTTATTCTACCCTTAAATCAAAAACTACTTCATATGGCAATCTATAACTTCATTGATATGGTTTTATATCTACAACTTCTATTTCTTATTACTTAAGTTATTTCAATAAGTTTGTCATTATTAAGTTGTTGATGTATACTTACTATTAATACTCAAAGTAAATAAAAGTTAGAAGGACATCTTTAAGTATAAAAATATATCCACATGGTCAATTTCCGATTTTTAATACTATCATATTATTCATAATACTAAATTTCATCATTTTAAGCCTTATGGTATTGAAGTCGGAATAAGCCAGGAAACTTTTTAAGGATATAGTGTATTATTAGTATTTAAGTGTACAATGAAAGATGGGCGTTCTGCCCATCTTTCTTTTTTCATTCCCATTCATTCAAGCTGCTTAATAGGGTGTAAAACCAGACAAAACTAAAAGACATCGCCAATTGCAAGCTTTTGGAAGAAAGAGAATACCATGATTTGATTGACATGAAAACAAAAGGGCCGCCAGAAACTCCCCTTCCTTCAGTCTGCTACTCCTGAAAAGGTCTGGAAGGTATGATCATCTTATTTTACGTTAAAAAACGTACATCTTATTGTTTGGATGAATGGAGTTGCTTTAAGGTTGAAGACGACTCAAAAGTCATTAACAGGACTATTTATTTACTTTTGCAGATATAAAACATGTTTCCACGGCCTTCATACACAAAAAAAGAGACAAAAACCTCTTTAGATGATTTTGCCTCCCAACGAAAAATAAATATTTATATGTGATCCAATTCTTTTTGACCAATCTTTTATATGTCTTTATTTTGACCGTAATATTGCTGTCCTATATAGTTCCACAAAGTAATATTTATAGGCCTTAATATATTATTGCACGTATTGGAAGCATTTTCTCTGAGTACGAGGATGGCTGCGTGCTTTGACAGCTGGTCACCAGATTCAATCACCTTCAATAGACATGTTGTTGTATCTTTATTGACATATCCGTCCATCAATCGCCAGATCTCCGGTGATACTGTTCTTCCTGCAGCCCATTCCTCGCGAATATAATTAGTAACGATAAAAACCAGCTTTTCATTTTTGCGCAGGTCCAGATTGGTGATCAGATAAAGTGGCCGTTTCATGAAAAGAGCCTTAAGAACCAACTGATTCCAGGAATCCAAAGACAGGTATTTAGCTGCAAAAGGATTTAAAAGAGCTATGGAATCAAAAATAGAAGTGATATT
>CBFQYI010000523.1:0-3315 GCA_965720825.1 uncultured Chryseobacterium sp.
AAACAGGTGGTGGTAATGCTTATCATATTCATCAAGGTCAAACGGAAGATTACTTCCTTCACCTACTGCACGGAAAGTAAGCTCTCTCTGACGTCCGATTTCCCTCATAATAGAAGGAATTTCTTCATAAGTCGTAAAGTAGATCTCATAATTCCCGTTGCTGAACAGCATTTTATCAGTTCCTCTCAGTTTGTCAACATCTTTTATAATGTCTTCTACAGGAGTTTCGTCGATGATGTTCTGAACAATATTTTCTTCCTTAAGCAAAGGAAATTTTACTGATAAATTCTGAAGATTGATGCTTTGAGCAAGGGATTTTCTCTTTTCATAGTAAGATTTCATCATATAGACCTTACGCTTCAGAAACTCTCCCAATTCCTCAATCGTTTCCATCTCGTCCATTGCCTTTACGGTAATAGGGCGTCCGATTCTGATTCTGATAGGTTTCTCCCTGTCATTCATCATTTCTGCAGGAAGCATCAATGTCTGCAAATTCGGGTGAAGCTTAGCCACCTGATAAAAAAGCCTGCTGTTCTTAGCATGGAAATACATAGGAACTACCGGCACTTTAGCCATTCTGATCAGCTTAAGTGCTGTTTTTTCCCATTCCTTATCTAAAATTTCTCCATAAGGATTGTTTTTATTAGAAACTTCTCCTGCCGGGAAAATACCTACACAGCCTCCGTTTTGCAAATGCTTTAGGGTTTCACGCATTCCCGAAGAGCTGCTGTAAGCTTCTTTTCTGTTTTCAAAAGGATTTACAGCGATTACATACGGTTCCATAGGCTTGATCTTCTCCAAAAGGAAATTCCCCATTACCTTGAAATCCGGACGAACCTCTGATAAGACCTTGCACATCAGAATTCCGTCAATAGCACCCAGCGGGTGATTGGAAACCAAAACAAATGGTCCCGTTTTCGGAATCTTTGCCAGATCCTCTTCAAAAGCTACATAGCTTAGGTTTCTTTCTCTCACAAATGAGTCGAAAAAGTCTTTGCCTTCCTTGTCTTTTAATTTATCGTATAATTTATTTACTTCGTTTATTTTAGCAATGCTCATCACAGCAGATGCTACCGGGTTCTTGAGGAACCCAAGTTTACTTAAGCCGGAAGCTTTGATCAGATCGTTTTTCGAAATTAAACTCATGTGTGTTTAGTCGCAATTAATATTATTGTGTTACCATTTGAAGAGTATTCTTGGAGATTTGTTCCAATAATACATTTTTTTCATGGTAAAATTTATCAATGTGATCCTTCTTCGCATTTCTTACTGTGAATAAAGATACATTTTTAATTGCTTCGGTTTTAAAAATTTTTTGAAGCTCTTCGTTGAGCTCATCAATATGATTAAATTTATCCTCAAGGCACAGTGCCAGAGAGATTGCAGAATTCTGCATTAGGGAAACTTTAATTTTATACTTGGATAAGTATCCAAAAATCAGGCTCATATGATCTTCTGCAATAAAAGAGAAGTCTCTGGTAGAGATTTTCAAAAGATCCTGGTTTTCTTTCAGAATATAAGATTCTTCCTGTTGGTTTTTGTCGGAAGCACCTACTTTAGTTCCTTCTTTGGTAGGATCTACGAAAGATTTTACATAAAAAGGAATATTTTTTTGTTGAAGTGGCTGTAATGTTTTCGGGTGAATAACACTTGCTCCATAGTAAGCCATTTCAATAGCTTCCTCATAAGAAATGTTGGAAAGAAGAGTGACATCATTGAACTTTCGCGGATCTCCGGTCATTACTCCCGGTACATCTTTCCAGATCGTCATTGCTTCAGCATTTAAGCAGTAAGCAAAAATAGCAGCAGAGTAGTCAGAACCCTCTCTTCCTAACGTTACCGTAAAATTATTGTCGTCAGAACCAATGAATCCTTGTGTTACATAGCAGATTTCAGGATTAAGATGGGAAATAAATTCTTCCGTTCTTGTCCAGTCTACCGTACCTTCTCTGTATGAATTATCCGTTTTTACGTAATCTCTGGCATCCAGCCACTGATTCGTAAATTGAATTTCATTCAGATACTCACTCACGATTTTAGTAGAGATCATTTCTCCGCAGCTTACTACCTGATCATATACGAAGCTGTAGTTAGGAGATTTATTTCTTCTTAAAAAAGAATCAATATCATCAAAGAAGAGATTGATTTCAGCAAAAACCGCATGGTTTTCAGGAAAAAGTCCTTCCGCAATATCCATATGTTTTCGTTTTATCTTTTCAATCTCAGTTTGATAGCTATCTTTTTTGAAATAAAGTTCAACAACTTTTTCCAACTCATTTGTCGTCTTGCCCATTGCTGAAATTACCAGCAAGCATTTGGCAAATCCCTGGCTTTTTAGAACCATGGACACGTTTTTTACACTGTCAGCATCTTTTACCGATGCTCCACCAAACTTGAAAATTTTCATTAAATTGTTAAAAATAAAATTGTTAGATAAAAAATTACATGAGTTTTTTACGGACGTCAAAATTATAAATTTACAACGAGATATGAAATAGCCTAGCGAAGAGATAGAATTAAGATTTCCTTAAAATCAACAAATAATGAAATAATTTAATTTTTTTGTAGGTCTGAGCAAACAAATCCGGAGTCATAATTTTCAATAAAGATGAGGTGTTATGGTGTTTTTTAGTTGTATTGTATTGATATACAGTGATTAATCTCTTTTTTAATTAAATTTTCTTAATGCGATAAATTTTCCGAAATTTGGGCAAAACGTAAAAAGAAAAATATGTCAAATCAACCATTACAGACTTTAGGAGAATTTCTTATAGATAAACAGGACGATTTTCAGTATTCTACAGGTGAATTTTCTCGTCTTCTAAGTGCAATAAGATTGGCTTCGAAAGTGGTAAACAGAGAAGTAAATAAAGCCGGAATTGTAGATATTACAGGAGCTGCAGGAAACCAAAACGTTCAGGGAGAAGAGCAGCAGAAACTAGATGTGATTGCTAACGAAATTTTTATTACGGCTTTGTCTCAAAGAGAGGTTGTTTGTGGTATTGCTTCTGAGGAAAATGATGACTTTATTGATATTAAATGTGGTGAAAACGGACATTTGAGCAAATATGTTGTATTAATTGATCCTTTGGACGGATCTTCCAATATCGACGTCAATGTTTCCGTAGGAACTATTTTCTCTATCTACAGAAGGGTTACAGAACCTGGAACACCGGTACAGTTGGAAGACTTTTTACAGAAAGGAATCAACCAGATTGCTGCAGGATATGTAATTTACGGTTCATCTACCATGATTGTTTATACAACAGGTAATGGAGTAAACGGATTTACATTAGATCCATCTTTGGGAACATA
>CBFQYI010000524.1:0-3280 GCA_965720825.1 uncultured Chryseobacterium sp.
CGCAGCGCACCAAGGACTCATTCCATTTGGACATGTATCTGTGCACAGGATATACGTTTGGCTATCCGGACAATATCCTTTATCCGGTTCCGGAGTTCCTCCTCCACCTCCAATACAAGGATGACCTGCAGGAATTTTACATGGACAATCTATTGGTCCTATATCACATTTTTCAATTCCTCCCAGGATTTCTCTCAAATTTGTACGGTTTAATTTTTTAAGATTTTTCAACATAATATTATTAGTTTAGTTTGAATTTCAAATATAAACAATGAAATTATCCAAAACACAACATTAACCTATCATTAACATTAATTATATATTTTTTACAAAAATACAATTAACGAATCTTATTTTTATTTTACATTTGATGTAAAATCATCAATCATGAAAATAGTGAAATTCATTTTATGTTTACTGTTTGGACTTATGTTTATTAATGCCGGATTAAACAAGTTTTTTAATTATATGCCCATGGAGAAACCTACTCCTGAACAGATGAAACTTTTTGCTGCCTTTGGAGAAATCAGCTGGCTGATGCCTTTAGTAGGCATTGTAGAAGTCATTGGTGGGTTATTATTTATTTTTCCAAAAACAAGAGCATTGGGAGCTATTGTTATTTTACCTGTCATGGTAGGAATTGTTACCCATGTTTTCACAATGGATAAATCTCCTATGGGAATGGGTATCGCCGGTGTGATGTTTTTGATCAACCTTTGGATGATTATTGACAACAAGGAAAAATATAAACACTTAGTATCGTAAGGTAGCAGGCAATAGATTGCAGGTTGCAGTAGTCTAGTTCTGCTTTTTACTACCTATAACCTATTATCTGCTACCTGCCACCTATTTCCTATACAAAAGCACTGAAACCTGTGATCGATCGTCCCACGATGAGCGAGTTGATTTCTTTTGTTCCTTCATAAGAATAAATAGCTTCTGCATCTGCAACAAATCTGGCCACATCGTACTCCAGCAGAATTCCGTTTCCTCCCATTACTTCTCTTGCTCTGGAAACAATATCTCTTGTTCTTAGGGTACAGAAAACTTTGGCTAAAGAAGCATGTTCATCTTTT
Source organism: uncultured Chryseobacterium sp. (assembly GCA_965720825.1). Taxonomy (GTDB): domain Bacteria; phylum Bacteroidota; class Bacteroidia; order Flavobacteriales; family Weeksellaceae; genus Chryseobacterium. The sequence continues at coordinate 1,077 of CBFQYI010000524.1, forward strand.
AAAATTCCTTCATCCTGCATTTCAGACAACCTGAAAACCATCGTCTGCATGGCAGTAAGGTTAGACAACATTTCTACCAGATGTCCCTGAATCATTTGGAATGAGGCGATAGGTCTTCCAAACTGTTCTCTTTTTCGGGTATAATCCAAAGCACTTTCGTAAGCTCCGCGTGCACACCCTGTAGCCATCCATGCTACTCCTGCCCTTGTCATTCTCAGTACTTTTCCGGTATCTTTAAAGGAATTGGCATTCTGTAAACGGTTTTCTTCGGTAACGAGACAGTCTTTTAAAGTAATCAATCCGTTCTGAACAATTCTTAACGCCATTTTTCCTTTGATTTTTTCTACAGAATATCCTGGATTATCTTTTTCTACAATAAATCCTTTAACTTCTCCACTATCCAGATCTCTTGCCCAGATAATAATCAGATCAGCGAAAGTAGCATTCCCGATCCATTTTTTCTGGCCATTAAGAACCCAGCCTTCCGGTGTTTTTTTACAGGTTACCGTAAGTCCGCCTGCTGCTCCGGATCCCACTTCCGGCTCCGTAAGCCCAAAGGCACCAATTTTTTCAAATTTCTGCATCTGCGGAAGCCATTTTTGCTTCTGTTCTTCCGATCCGCAGATATAAATAGAACCCATTGCCAGCCCGGATTGCACTCCGAAAAATGTAGCAATAGAAGCATCTACTCTTGCCATTTCCATCGCAATAACACCTTCCATCAGGAAAGGCATTCCCGGACAGCCATAGCCTTCATAAGTAACACCACAAATATCCAGTTTTTGAAATTTTGGAATCAGTTCAAAAGGAAATTCATCTCTGAGCCAGTAATGATTGACCAGAGGCTTTACTTCTTTTTCCATGAATGCTCTTACTTTCAGCTGAATTTCACGCTGTTCCGGAGTAAGAGTATGGTAGATATCATAAAAATCTCCGTCAATAGGTGGAAGTTCTTTCTTTTTCTTTTCGGGATCAAGCATTTTCATAAGCCCGGAAAGCTGTTTATCATCCAGTTTTGAGAAATTCTGCATCAGTTTTGGCAAATCTACTTTTTGAGAGATAGTGCTCAACTGATCGAAATCTATGGATCTAAATAATTCTAATGCGTTTCTGATTTTGGAAAATGTATTTGACATAGTGATAGATTGTAGTTTTGGTTTGTAAAAGATAAGCAAAAATTGCTCCGAAAGCAATGATGAAGACTCACGCTTATTTTACAAAACACTAAATTTCAACTCATTACAACTGAAAATTTTATTTACAAGCTTTTTACTTTTGATTTTCAAGCGTTACAAAAGATCCTGGCTGAACTTTGACTCAAGCAAAACAATAAAAATCAACGTTATGAAAACTACTTACATTAAATTATCACTAGCCGCTGCTCTTTTACTAGGAATTTATTCATGCAAAAAGGGAGAAGTTTCCTCTAAAGATCTTGAAGCGTATGCTACTACCGATTCAGCTGCTGTCGTAGTTTCGGATAGTATTTCATCTGTTGCAGATATGAAAGTAAAAGACAAGCAGTTTATCAAGACTGCCGATGTGAATATGGAAGTAAAAGACGTGTATAATGCAACGATTGCTATTGAAAAATCTGTACAGGAGCTTGGTGGTTTTGTTACCAATAGTAATCTTCAAAGCAACGTGGTTTCTGAAAATACCTACAACACATCCAATGAAGAGGCAATGCTGGTTAAAAAATATCAGACAGAAAACAGAATGCAGGTACGTATTCCTACGGAAAAGCTTGGAGAACTTTTAACAGCGATCAATACAAACAAATTATTTCTTAATTCAAGAGCCATCAATGCAGAAGATGTAACAGCCAACATCAAGTATTCTGAACTGGAAGGAAAAAGAAATCAAAAAACTTCAGAGAACATCAGTAAGCTCAAAACCAATAAAGATAAAGTAACGCTGGATGACGAGAATATGTCTGAAGGAAATCTTCAAAAGCTCTCCAGCATGAACATGACGGATGATTTGAAATACAGCACGATTGACATTTACATCAAAGAGCCTCAATTGCGTATTGCTGAAATTGCTGTCACCAACACGACCAGCATTGATAATAAGTATAAATACAACTTCATCTACGATGCTAAAGATGGCTTTGTGTATGGGTTTTATCTGATTCAGAGAATTATCGTTGCTCTTATCAATGTATGGCCTCTTGTATTAATTGCTGCTGCAATCATTTATTT
>CBFQYI010000525.1:0-3279 GCA_965720825.1 uncultured Chryseobacterium sp.
CAGGATTAAATAACATCTTTTTCTTAGGATCTACTTTAAGCATAAAATATTTCAATGCTCCCAATCCTACTGTTTCATAAGATGCTTCTTTATCTTCTTCTGAAAGGCTTTCTAATTTTCCTAATTCCTGAGCTTTAGATTTTGCCGTTTCATACATTTCCTGCATCAGGTCATCTGCATCTACTACAGTTCCTTCACGGGATTTCATTTTACCTTCAGGAAGTTCTACCATTCCGTAAGAAAGATGGAACAACTGATCTGCCCATTCATATCCTAATTTTTTAAGAATTTTAAATAAAACCTGAAAGTGATAATCCTGTTCGTTTCCTACTGTGTAGATTAATTTTTGGATATTATTTTGTTTAAAACGCTCAACTGCCGTTCCAAGATCCTGAGTCATGTAGACTGAAGTACCATCTGATCGTAACAATAGTTTCTGATCTAACCCTTCATCAGTAAGGTCACACCAAACAGAACCGTCTTCTTTCTGATACAGAACACCTTTGTCCAATCCAGCCTGAATAAGATCTTTTCCTAAAATATACGTATTACTTTCATATTGAACCTGGTCAAAATCAACTCCCAGTCTTTTATACGTTTCATTGAAACCTTTATAAACCCATGAGTTCATTTCTTCCCAAAGTGCTCTTACAGTTTGATCTCCATTTTCCCAATCCAACAGCATTTTCTGAGCTTCTTTCATTACCGGAGCATCTTTTTTCGCCTGCTCCTCTCCTATACCTTGCTCTACCAGCTCTGCGATTTCTTTTTTATAATTTCTGTCAAATTCCACATAGTAGTTTCCAACAAATTTGTCTCCTTTGGTATTGGTTGTTTCAGGTGTAGCTCCATTCCCGAATTTCTCCCAGGCCAGCATAGATTTACAGATATGAATCCCTCTGTCGTTAATGATCTGAGTTTTGATTACATCATATCCGGCTTCCTTCAAAATCTGAGCTACTGAGAATCCTAATAAATTATTTCTGATATGCCCTAAGTGCAATGGTTTATTGGTATTCGGGGAAGAATATTCTACCATTACTGTAGCATTTTTCTTTTCTATAGTGGAAAAATTCTTGCTTACAGATCTGAAGTTATCCACAAACAATTGATTTTTTACCTTCACATTAAGGAAACCTTTTACTACGTTAAAGCTTTCAAAAAGATCCGTTTCTGTCAAAGCTTCACCTAATTCAACCCCAATGCTCTCAGGGTTTTTCTTCAACTGTTTTACCAACGGAAAAGTGACAATGGTAAAATCACCCTCAAATTCCGTTTTATTTTCCTGAACTTCCAATTTGATGTCTTTTAACTGATATACATTTAAAATAATTTCTGAAAGTTTTTGCTCTATGATATCTTTAATATTCATTTCAAAATTTTGAAGTACAAATATACGGAAATAAAAAAACCGCCCGAAGGCGGCCAAAATATATTAAAATCGTGTTACAAAAATTAGTTTTGATTCCAGAATGGAGTGAACTGATTTCTTACAAAAGCATCCGCACTTGAAACATTTGGTACATTTGATGAATTTGCGACATACTCAGACACAGGATATATCAGTCGATATGGTTTATTAGGTTTATTGGTTGTTGCTGCCAATGGAGTATATGGATAACCTGTTCTATTATAATTAATAAATGATTCAATAGGATTTATACTCGTATTTGCAATCCAAGACTGTGTCATAATTGCTTCAATTTTTTGGTCCATCGATCCTGTCCAACCCAGTCCTGATCTTAAGTTTGCAGCAGCAATATAATCTGTAGCGCCAGTTGCTCCCAAATAACTAAATGAAGCCTGTATTCCATCCTCAAAATAAGTCTGAGCATTTCCTAAGTTTGCTGAAGGATATCTTAAAGCAGCTTCTGCAAGAAGGAACTTAATTTCTGCCTTTGACATAATTACTCCTGATTTTGTAGAACCCAGATTAATATTTGTTGAATTATTTGCAGTGGATAATTCACCTGTAATTCCCAAACCAATTCTTGAAACAGAGTTATTTCCTGTAGGTGCACCAGGGTCACCAGCTAAAGCACCTTGACGAATACCTTTTAAAGCCCCAGAAACTAATGTAAATACTCTTGCTCCCCTAGGATCAGCCAGCCCTGTATATTTATCATAAATATTTGCTGGATTATTAGGTAATACTAAATTATTTGGATTTCCGTTTAATGCATTAGCAAAATGCTCCGAAACAGTAACAATCTGACCTACTCTGGTTCCTGCAGTAGTTCTTATATATGTTCCATAAAAAGGATTTTGCTGGTCATCTGTAGCAGCAGAATAACCTGGGTTTATCAAAACATTTTCATTAATAAAAGTTGCACCATTTAATGATGCCAGCTTTTGGTCTCTATAAGTACCTTCGGAACCTGTAAGTCTACTCATTCTTACAAGATATCTCAACTTAATGGTATTAGCAAATTGTATCCATTTAGTGGCTGAACCTCCAAAAATATTATCTGTAGAGGGAGACAAAGCGATTACATTAGAACCTGCATGTTGAATTAATAAAATAGCTTTTTCCAAATCTTCAATTTCAGCATGATAAATATTTTTATCATCATCATATTTGGGAGTTAAATTGGATTGATAATTAAATGCTTCGGAAAAAGGAGCATCACCATATAAGTCAACTATTGTCTGCATATAAAATGCCCTCATAATTTTAGCAACTGCCACATAATAGTCCTGAGCGCCATCACTATTAGGATAATTCTCTATTAGTTTATAGTTTGCCATGTTACGGTATAACCCATCCCAAATACCATTATAAAAACTATTATCTACAGTATTAAGGTTAAATTCTCTTACATAAGGTGAACCATAAACATATGAATTACCTGCCCAAGAGTTCATCATTAAATTACCGAAAACATTCATAGTAGTAGCCTGAGTTCTAAATATCTGGGTATTTGTCCCCGGCAATAATAGATCCGGAGTTACCTCCTCAATATGAACAGCATTTGGATTTTCATTAATATCCAGGTATCTGTTACATGAATGGAAAGAGGCTAAAACTAATGCTACAAGGATTAACGAAGTATTTATCTTAATATTTTTCATAATTTCCGTTCAATTAAAAAGTTACATTTAAGTTAAATCCAAATGTTCTATAATTCGGATATTGTGTATCTAATGCTATTCCATTAGCATTACCGTTACCAGAAGCAGTTTCCGGATCATTATAATTCAAATTATTATCTGCATATTTTATAAACGGATTTCTTGCAAAAACTCCTAAGCTAGCTGAATTAACAAAAGTGGATTCTA
>CBFQYI010000526.1:0-3252 GCA_965720825.1 uncultured Chryseobacterium sp.
AAGAGCATCATCAGGGTCAAGATATGCACATAGATCTCCCTGAGCATATTTCATGCATTTGGCTTTCGTAGATCCACAGCCTTCATTAAGCGCATTATGATAAAGCTTAAAACGGGGGTCATTTTTGATCAGAGACTCTATAATCTCAACCGAATTGTCTGTAGAGGCATCATCAATAATAATTACCTCCCAGTTTTCATAGGTTTGATTGATTAATGAATGATAGCACTCCTTGAAATACTTTCCATTATTATAGTTTGCTATAAGTATAGAAAAATTACCGATCTCTATGTTGAAAGAAATAAATCTAAATAATTTAAAATTATAGAATAATATATACGGAAAACATAACTTCAGTCATTATATATCTGATTTTTTTTTCTTATATTTTGCACACTAGAGAGTGTGTTGTTTTTTTTAAGAATAAGATATTTCAACAACAACAATAACCATCACCATGTGGATTTTGATTATTGTCTTTTTTTGAGAAATAAAGTGTGTGAACTGAAAATTCTGTATTTAAAAGAAATAATAATTTTATGATTATACTCATAAAATAAAAAAAAAGACTGGTATATCTTTGGCTAAGAATTAATAGATAAAATAATTTTTATCTCTGATATAAAATTTTTTTTCATCATTTGTGTTTTTTGAGGCCTCCATTTCTGGGGGCTTTTTATATGAAGGATTTGTCTGATATTTTATGTTGGTCTTCATAGAAAATTTTCATAATTTGTGTGTCATGGATAATTAATATTTTTCTGAAGGATGTCGCTAATGTGCCAATTTGTTATCGAAAATACTTTTATGGCAGATCGGCTCTTTTTAATTTTTTTTATGTCCTGAATGTAAATTTTATTTTATTAAAATGTAAATTATTTTTTTTTTAATACTTTTGCCGGAGCATTGGATTTATCTGAAACTATTAAAGGTAATTATGAAGAGGTTTTTAAGGTATCAGTAAAATCTGTTTTAAATGTTGAATTGGTTAAAATGGTGCTGTAACAAGAAAATGACTTTTTTTCTCGAAATCGTTATTCTTGGCACGATTTTTCAATATAGAAATGTAACTCATGTTTAATTTGAGTTTTCATGGTTATTAGTTTTTATCCTCGGAATTTCCGGGGATTTTTTTTTATCCTAATATGACGCTACTCATAAAAGTATGTTGAATCAAACTTCTATTTTTGACCGAGATAATTTTCTATCCATCATTACTTTTTACATTATTTATCAAGCTCTTCTTTGATCTGGAAGAGCTTTTTTGTGAATGGTATATTACATTATAAATAAAAAGCCATAAAGATTGAATAGTCCGTTGAAGAGTGCTGTTAGAACAAAACTGTAGAAATGGGCGTGCTTGGTGTAATAAATATAAAGATTGTTTAAAATAATACCTCCAAAAAATGTCATAACAATATATAGCCCATTATAATAATGCATGGAGGCAAAAATGATACTCGTCATGACAATACAAAGTATCCTACTTTTAATCTTCATCCATTTGCTTAGAACCAGGTAAGGAAGATATTGAAATAGAAAAGTCTCCAGAAAAGGGGCGATGAATATTGCAATGAAGTTTAGTTCTTCTTTCGAAATATTGTTCTGTATATTTTGATTGACATCAAAATGAAAATAGGTATCATTAATGAAATTAAAAAAATATCCATTCAACAGAGCAAGAGCAAATGAAATGATGAAGAAGAATAGTGATTTTTTCATAGGTTCTATCGATGGTAAAAAACAATGGAATATTAAAAAAAGTTGAAAGTATAAAAACAAAAAAACCTCTAAATAACTTAGAGGTTTTTCTTGAGGTACCTAGCGGATTCGAACCGCTGTAGATGGTGTTGCAGACCACTGCCTAGCCGCTCGGCCAAAGTACCATTTTTACCATTTTTGAGGTGTGCAAATATAGTAAAATTTCTTTATGAACAAAAGTTTTTAAGCAATTTCTTTCTTTCCAAGATCATTAATTTCGCTTTTTGCTTGAATCTCAGCCTGATAATTTTTGATGTTAATTACCCTTGTTTCGCTCCATTTGTCATGCCAGCTATTTTCTCCGAAAAAGGAAAGCGTATCAAAAGGAACAATTCTTGAAATATTACGGATCAAATAATCATTGAAAGTAGGTTCGATGCCATCTGTACAAATGACTTTAGTTCCTGTAATATACTTGCCGATCGACCTTCCTCTGGTAAAATATTCTATCAGAAAAGTGTACATAAAGTAGATAAGAGATGTTATCAGTATATCAAGAAATCTATTCATTTCAGATATTTTAGCTTTTCAGCTCTGTTTCGATCTACAATTACTACATATTTTCTCATAGTCGGTTATTAGTTTTTGGTTTAGTTTTTTAGTTTAAAATTTTAGAACCCATTGACAAGCAGTTTTAATGAGGCATTCGTATCAATAACGGCTGTAATTCCTGTATTGCTGAGTAGAATTTTACTAGGTTTAAGATTAAAAACTTTTCCGTTCATCTTTAATCCTTTATAATATTCTTTATTAAAGGCTTCTTCGATGCTTTTTCTCGAGGTTTCTTCCAGCTCCTGAGTTGGGATACCATATTCTTCTTCAATCATTTTTACAATTTTTCCCTGAAACAGGAGAGAAGCGGTTTTTTGTAGAATATTGGTCGTTTTCAGTTTGAATTTGGTCTCTGACAATACAATTTTTCTTTTTGTTTCATCATACACCGGAATTCCTGAAATAATGGATGTCCCTTTTATATAACCATCGGTTTGAGCCTCAATAACTACTCTGTCATCAACACCGTACACTCTGATGTCTGTTACTTTTACTTTAGAGTCGCGAATATCAAATTCCTTATTCAGAAAAGTTTTTCTCGCCATATTACTTGCTTCTGTAAAAGGAATATTGGCTGTAGTCTGCAGAATAAACTTGTCAGCAACTGTAGGGGTTGTATTAAAATTAGCAACACTGGTTACCGGGGAAGAGGCGGAAGGCTTGTTCCCTGTAAAAGTTTCAGAAAAAATATCCACACCAAGGGTAGCATTGATCTGGTTTCCATAAAATTTTAAAGGAGTGATATTGACACCCACAGGACTTACTTTCAGCCATGTATTATATTCCTCAGAAATATTGAAGGGCTGCAGGAAAGTATTCCAGGCCATTAAGGCGTATTGCTGGAAATTCAGTTGTGTAGCCATTTGCTGATCAATAGTTTTACAGAATTTTTCCTGTTGCTCTTTTAAACTTTTTTCAACAATGGTGGTAATAGGAATC
>CBFQYI010000527.1:0-3247 GCA_965720825.1 uncultured Chryseobacterium sp.
CTGTTTTCTATTCTTTATCTCAACCCACTCTGTCACTCCGTAGGAGTCTAAGCAAAGCTTTTATACATAACAAAACTTAATCATGTTAAATGTCAAAACATTAGAAAAATGCTCATGGTTCACTTTTGATCCTTTTACATTTTAATAAATAAGGCTGGATTCCTACGGAATGACACAATGGGAATAAAGGTGTATCCTCACACTTGCGACTTTGACGTCTAATCTCAATAACCCGAACCCCGTACCCCGGGAAATTAAACCCTCACCATTTTAAGCTCATATATCGCTTATTGTAGTTGAAAGTTAATTCAGGTATATAAACGAGATTTAATCCCTCAGAATTTACCTTATTTTAACCCATAAGAAATAAAAAACCGCTTCTATAAAGAAACGGTTCTTATGGGTTACATTTTGATTGTAATCTTACATATCATTGTTCGTGTCCGGGCATTTGAAATTATCGCTGCAGGTTGCACAAACAATTGTTCCGTTGCAATAATACATACAGAAATCTGTTTCAGGAAGGTTAGCACCACCAGAAATGTTTTTTAATTGGTCTTTTTTTAGTTTTTTTAAATTTTTCATATTGTTTTAATTAAAAATTTGTAGGTAAAGTAAAAATAGTTAAAATATTTTTAATTAAACTATCTATGGTAGGTTAAAAATAAAATTTAATATCATTCTTAGCTCTCGAATCTGTTTTGAATGTCATTTTAATTTAAACATTTGATTATTAATAAAATAAGTTCTATTTTTAAGCTAGCGTTATCCGAAAAGCTTATAGAGTAGGAAAAATTAAATCTATAAATATGAAAAATCTAAAAAAACTTTCAAGAGACGACAAGAGAAGTATTGTTGCCGGGATCAATTTTCCAGCCTATTGCTTAGAAGGCGGTGGACCGGGAGAAGGCGGCTGTTCTGCAGGACAAATCTGCTCAGGGGGAAAATGTGTTCCTTACGAAAATCCTGGAGGTGGAGAAAATCCTGGAGGCGGTGGAGATACATACACCTGCATTTGTCCGTGGGGTACTTTTACACAACCTACACCATGTCCTGAATTTTATTGTATAACAGGATAGTATAATAAAACGGCTGTCTCAAATCAGAGGCAGCCGTTTCTTTTTTATTTTTTAATCAATCCCAGTTCGATCAATCTTTCATGCAGGAATTCTCCGGCAGTAGTATCTTCGTATAACTTTGGATTGTTTTCATCTACACAATTTTCAAGTGCATTTAAAGACATTGCACTGATAGGATGCATAAAGAAAGGAATTGAATATCTTGAAGTACTCCACATTTCTCTTGGCGGGTTTACCACTCTGTGGATGGTAGATTTCAATTTGTTGTTGGTATGTCTTGAAAGCATATCTCCAACATTAATCATCAGTTCATCTGGTTCTGCAATGGCATCAATCCATTCTCCGTTGTGGTTTTGAACCTGAAGACCTTTCCCCTGTGCTCCCATTAAAAGAGTGATAAGGTTGATATCTCCGTGAGCTGCTGCTCTTACCGCATCATCTGGCTCTTCAGTGATTGGTGGGTAGTGAATAGGTCTTAAAATAGAATTTCCTTCTGCGATTTTGTCATCAAAATAAAATTCATCTAAACCAAGGTGTAATGCTAAAGCTCTTAACACATACTGTCCTGTTTTCTCAAGCATTTGAAATGCTTCTTTACCAACTTCGTTGAACTTTGGAAGTTCATCCACGATTACGTTGTCCGGATACTCAGTTCTGTATTTTGAATCATCAGACAGATACTGTCCAAAATGCCAAAATTCTTTTAAGTCTCCTTTTTTGAAACCTTTAGCAGTTTCTTTACCGAATCCTACATAACCTCTCTGGCCACCAATTCCTGGAATCTCATACTTTTGTTTCGTTTCCACTGGTTGTTCAAAAAAGTTTTTTACCTCTCCATACAAATCTTCTACTAGGTTGTCATCAAGAAAGTGGCCTTTTAAGGCTACAAAACCAATTTCTTCATAAGCTTTTCCGATTTCATTTACAAATTTCTGTTTGCGTTCCGGGTTGCCCGAAAGGAAATCACGCAGGTCTACACTAGGTATTTTATCCATTTTTAGAAATTTACGAACAGCAAAATTACATTTTTTTTAATTTAAATGATTTTAAAATCATTATTTATAAGTTAAATTTGCTGTATGAAAAAATATTCTTCTAAGAGAAGTATCCAAATACTTGCACATCTTCTTCAGCAGTACGGAATTGCAGATATCGTAATTTCTCCGGGGTCAAGAAATGCTCCTTTGGCCATCCATTTTTCAGAGGTAGATAGTTTCAACTGTTACAGTATTGTAGACGAAAGAAGTGCTGCTTTCGTGGCAATGGGAATGGCAAAAAGTGAGAAAAGGCCTGCAGCGATTACCTGTACGAGCGGATCAGCGGTAGTTAATTATTATCCGGCGATTACCGAAGCTTTCTATCAGAATGTCCCTCTTTTGGTACTGACAGCAGACCGACCGACTGATTTCGTGGATATATTCGATGGACAGACGATAAGGCAGAAGGATGTTTTTCATCAGCATTCCTATGGTGATTTCCAGCTTTTGGAAGACAGTAAGGAGAATGCAGAAGATATTAATTTTGATATCATTAAAAAAGCTATTGAACTTTGTTTTGAGAAACAAGGTCCGGTACATATCAATATCCCTTTGGAAGAACCTTTATATGAACTGGTGTCTGAGCTTCCTACTTTTCCAACTGTGGAAAAAACAATCAAGCATAAAGAATATGAAATTCCATCCAATCTGATTGCGGAATGGCATACTTCACAGCGAATTATGCTGTTGGTAGGAACAAGAGATTACAGTCCGGAACTGGAAAACCAGCTGACTCAGTTGGTGAAAAACCATTCTGTGGTTGTATTGAGTGAAGCCAATTCAAATTTACATCATGAGAAGTTTTTCAAACATATAGACCGTTATATTTTCAATTTTACGGAAGAGGATTATAAAACATATGCTCCTGATCTGTTGATTACTGTAGGACAGAACGTGGTTTCCAAGAAGGTAAAACAATTCCTGAGAAGTGCCCGTCCGAAGCAGCACTGGCATCTGGATGAAGTATGGCAGCCCGATACTTATTTTTCACTGACAGAAAAGATAGAGGTGAAACCTGAGGTTTTCTTCTCAAAACTGTTGAAATTTATCAATCTGGAGCCTAGACCTTATTTTAACCTTTGGGATGTTTTAAGGGATAAAAAAGATGCTAAACACGAGCAGTTTTTAAAT
>CBFQYI010000528.1:0-3229 GCA_965720825.1 uncultured Chryseobacterium sp.
GAAATGTGATTAAAAGTCTGGTTGATAACGGTTTGGCGAAATCAATCGATTTAGACAGAACCAATGTTCAGCTTACCAATATTGGTTCCAATAAGCAGACCTTAATCAACTCTGTTGAACTTTCAAAAAATGCTCTGAAGTTTTATATGGGAATTCCGATTTCCACAGACATAGAGCTTGAAGAAAAAGAAATAGAACCAAAACCTGAACTGATTGCGAGCAACGTAAATCTTAATGATCGTACAGAGCTTAAAGTTTTAAATAAAAACAGGGAGCTTTTGGTTTTCAATAAAAAAGCGACTGAAGCTTATCTTTATCCATCAGTAAATCTTACAGCGAACTACGGATGGGGCGCGAACGGAGCAAAATTCCCATTGACAAACGGGCTTAGCAGAGGCGTTCTTTGGAGCGATTATTCAGCCATTGGTTTGAATGTCAATATTCCTATTTTCACGGGAGGAGCTACAAAAGCGAAGATCAACCAGGCAGAAATTGATATTCAGGACCTTGATGTTGATATTGAAAACACTCAGTTGAGCTTAAGTTTAGATTATAAAAATGCAGTCACCAATATGGAAAATGCATTGATTAATATCGAAAGCATGAAAGATAATGTAGGATTGGCAGAAAGAGTTCAGAAAAATACTCAGTCTAACTATCAGTATGGCCTGGCAACACTTACAGAAGTACTGGATTCTGAAAATGCTTTGACACAAGCAAAACAGAATTATTCTAATGCATTATTAGATTATAAACAGGCAGAGATTAAGCTGATAAAAGCTAAGGGTGAACTAAACACACTACAAAACTTATAATAAACTAAAATGAAAAAAACTTTAATATATATCATCGTAGCAGCTGTACTGGTAGGGTTAGCCGCGTATAAGATTGCTGGTAACAAAGAAAAGCAGACGCAGGAAGTAAAAGAAGTTGCCAAGCAGGTAGATAAAATCAATGTTAATATTGTAACGGTTACAAGGGAAAATATTGATACAGACTATTCAGCCAATGGTACTTTCATTCCAAAACAGGAAATGAACCAGTCTTCTGAAATTGCCGGACGTATCGTAAGCGTTTTGGTAAAAGAAGGTTCAAGAGTAAGTGCAGGTCAGGTTTTAGCAACCATCAAGAGAGATGCTATCGAAGTAGATGTTACACAGGCTCAGAATAATTTGCAGAATGCTATTATTGATAATCAACGTTACGAAAATGCATTCAAAACAGGAGGTGTTACGAAGCAGCAGGTTGATAATTCAAGACTTCAACTGAAAAATGCACAGGCAGCTGTGAAAGCTCAGGGAGTAAGAGTGAATGACACCAGCATCCGTGCAGGAATCAGCGGAACAATCAATAAAAAGTTGGTAGAACCTGGAACAGTTGTTTCGGTAGGAACTTCTATGTTTGAAATCGTTAATATCAACAGCCTGAAACTTTCGGTTTTAGTAGATGAAAGCCAGATTGGAAAAATCCAGTTAGGTCAGGAAGTTCCGATTAATGTGAATGTTTTACCTGAAGATTCTTTCATAGGGAGAATTACTTTCATCGCTCCTAAAAGTGATGCTTCTCTGAATTTCCCTGTAGAAATTGAAGTACAAAACAGAGGAAACCTGAAAGCAGGTATGTATGCAACTGCTAAATTCAGTACAAACAATGGTGCAGAAACTCAGAATATGCTGACAGTTCCTGCAGAAGCATTTGTAAATGGAGTAAGCTCAGGACAATTATTCGTTGTTCAGAATGGAGTTGCTAAATTGATCAAAGTAACCATTGGAAAAGTTTACGGAGATAAAGTTCAGGTGTTAAGCGGATTGAATGGAGGAGAGCAGGTAGTAACCAGCGGACAGATCAATTTGGACAATGGATCTAAAGTGAACATTATAAAGTAGCAGATCTATGAAGTTAGCAGAAATATCGATTAAAAGACCCTCGCTGGTAATTGTATTATTTACAATTCTGACGTTGGGAGGTATCCTGAGTTATACGCTCATGGGATACGAATTGATTCCGAAGTTTGAAACCAACATGGTAACCATTTCTACGGTATATCCGGGAGCTTCACCTGCTGAGGTGGAAACCTCCGTAACCCGAAAGATTGAAGATGCCGTAGGTTCTTTGGAAAACGTTAAAAAAGTAGAATCTTCTTCCTACGAAAGCTTATCCGTAATCATGGTTCAGCTGAACGATGGAGCCGATGTAGACTACGCTTTGAATGATGCTCAGAGAAAGGTAAATGCTATTCTGGCAGACCTTCCGGAAGATGTAAAAGCACCGTCTCTGAATAAATTCTCCTTAGATGACTTACCTATTATCACGATGAGTATTTCATCGGATAAACTGAAGAGTAAGGACCTTTATGACTTATTGGATAAAAAGATTGAACCTATTTTCTCCCGTGTAAATGGGGTAGCTCAGGTAGACCTTGTGGGTGGACAGGAGCGAGAAATTCAGGTAAATCTTGATGAGAAAAAATTACAGGGGTACGGACTTTCGATTGGAGACGTACAGCAAGCAATCCTTTCATCAAACCTTGACTTCCCGACAGGAAGTTTGAAAACTAGAACTACAAAATCTACGATCAGACTTTCAGGAAAGTATAAGTCAACTGAGGAAATGAACAATCTTGTTGTTTCTAACAAAAATGGAGCACAAGTACGTTTATCTGATATCGCAACTGTTTTTGACTCTCAGAAAGATGTAGAAAAGGTAGCGAGATTCAATCAGTTTCCTACCATTTTGATGCAGGTTAAAAAACAATCTGATGCGAATGCGGTAGCGGTATCCGAAAGTGTTCAGAAAACCATTAAAACCGTAGAAGAAGCTTATAAAGTTCAGGGAGTAAAAGTAAAAATCGTAAACGATACTACAGAATTTACCCTTGAATCAGCCAACCACGTTATTTTCGACTTATTCTTAGCGATTATCCTTGTGGCAATTGTAATGTTATTATTCCTTCACAGTATCAGAAACGCATTCATCGTAATGGTTTCTATCCCGGCTTCATTGGTGGCAGCGTTCATCGGAATGAACCTGATGGGATATACTTTGAACTTAATGAGTTTACTGGGACTATCACTCGTGGTAGGGATTCTGGTGGATGACGCGATTGTAGTATTGGAAAACATTTACCGTCACATGGAGATGGGTAAAAGTAAGATCAGAGCGGCTTATGACGGAGCTTCAGAGATCGGATTTACCGTTGCTGCAATTACCTTGGTAATTGTGGTGGTAT
>CBFQYI010000529.1:0-3215 GCA_965720825.1 uncultured Chryseobacterium sp.
TTTATAAGTGCTTACTGTAGACATCTGAATATTGAGCCTGTTGGCGATTTCCAGATTACCGTTGCCATCCGCAAGAAGTTTGAAGATTTCGTATTCCCTGGATGATAATTTTTCTACAGGATTATTTCTTTTGTTTTGAATAATAAGACCTATCAACTCTGCAGGGTAAAAATATCCCTTTTCAATTACCGTTTTCACGGCATTTTTAATTTCTTCTTCACTGCTTTGTTTATTCAGATAGCCTTCAGCTCCTTCTCTGATATATTGAATGGCTACATCTTTATCATATCCTGAGAATATGAGAATTTTAAGGTCATTCTGTATATCTTTAAGTTCCGGAACCATTTTTTTATACTGAGTTCCCGGCATATCAATATCTAAAATAATAAGGTCATACCGTTGATCTCCCAGTTTCTTTTTCACCTGTTCATAATTTTCCGCAAAATCTATATTCAGTTCAGGATAAGCTGTTTCAAGAACCAAAGAGGTTCCTGCCCTTACCACATAATGATCATCAGCGATTAAAATTCTTTCATTCATAAAGATTAGTTTTTATTGAGTGTTATTTCCACAATTGTTCCTTTAGGTTGGTTTTGTCTGAAGTTCATTTCAGCATTGATTTTTTTTACCAGATGGATAACCATATGCAGACCCAATCCTTTTCCTTTAAAACTAGGGGTTTCCAGTGTAGGATTTCTGAACAGGTTCATATAAACAGAAATCTGTTCTTCAGACATTCCTGTTCCTGTATCAGTAATGAGTATTGTGGTTTTTTGTAGATTTTCTGTAACAGTAAGGATTATATTTCCTTCAAAGGTATTTTTTACAGCATTATCAAGAATATTATGAATAATGGCTGTTAAAATACTTTCATTTACTTTAGAATATATGATGCCTTTGGTAAGATTGGTAATTGTAGTCCCTTTTTCTTTTGCAATTTCACAGAATAATTTATTTTTGATTTCCAGAAGTCTGTTGATGGGATATTCCTTTTCTTCAAAAATATTTTCAGCCTTATAAAGTTCAGTATATTCTTTCAAATTCAAGGTGAATTGATACAGCTGCTCAGAAGATTTATAAATACTGTCAAAGTATTTTTTCTGAAGTTCCACATCATCAGATTCATGAAGTTTCTGAGAAAGCATGGCAATAAATCTGATAGGAGTGGTGATGTCGTGGCTAATGGTTTCCACCAGTTTTTTCTGATATTCGGTTTCTTTTTGCAGATTGTTTTTAACGACCTCCAGGTGAAGAGAGGTTTCCTTCAGTTCAGAGTTTTTATTATGAACAATCTGTTTTAAAGCTTTATTTTTTATCCTTAGAAAATTAGTCGTTAACTGAACGATAATGATGATGATGATAAGGATAATAATGGAACCAGACACTCTGAAAAGCAATGTCTGATAAAAAAGAGGATGAATTTTAAAACGTATTGCCTTTTCTTCATATTTCCCATCAGCAGAAATTAATACCCTTACACTCAGGGTATAATCTCCGGGTGAAAGGTTACTGATGGTGTACTTTAATTCTTTCCCTGTGGCAATCTTTTCCCATTCTGTGCTTTCTTTTCCTGATATTTTTGCTTCAATATAAAGGTTTTCAGGATTGGAAAAATAAGGAATATCAATAAAGACATCCGCCGTTTTGTAATTATTCTTCAAATCAAGAATCTGATGAAAATACTGAGGCTCAGAATTTCCTATTTTTACCCGTTCAATATAAATTTTACTTCTTCCCGGATAATAAGTCTGAATATTCTCAGGATTGAAAAACACAAAACCGTCCATTGAGGGAAATACAAAATCTCCGTTCTCAAGGGCGTAGGCATTAGGTTCTGAACTTCCATTAAATTCATTGGTCAGAAAGCCGTCTTTTTTGGTGAAACGATAATAAAAAACCGGAGTGTTTTTGTTTTCTGCGTACTGAAGCAATTGTTTTTTAGCGACCTTAAACATTCCATTATTCGAAGAAATCCAATAATACCCCTTTTGATCTTCCAGAATATAATGAGCCGACTGAAGATAATCGTTCATGTCATTCGGCATCTTGATAAGCTTATGGTTCCTGAAAAGATAGAAGCCGTTTTTCTCTGTTGTAATCCATATCAGATTATCCTTTGTTCTGATGATACTTTTGACATGGATATTTTTGATTAATGGAGTTATGGTATTGCTTCCCAGTGTTATGGAATAAAGTCCGTCACTATTTCCGGTCAGAATTTCATTCTCGTTATATTGATGAAAAATATTGACAAAACTTTTAAAAGTATAGGTGAAATCGGGTTGGTTAAATATGTCTTTTCTGTAAAGATGAAGCTGAGTGCCTGAAAGATCTGTAAAGGTAGTTCCGTAAAGGTTTCCGCTTTTCATAAATGTTTCAAGTCCTTTTTTAACAAAAGTCGAATCCTTCTTTTTATACCCTGAATTTTTATAAAACCTGATAATACTGTTTCGTTTTCTGATCAGGATATTTCCGGAATTGTCATACATCATCAGATAATCGTCATTGTTTCCGAATTGATGGTTTTTTACAATCCCATTTCGTCCGAATTCTGTTCCGTCCTCAGCAATAATCGTATTTTGACTGAAAGGAAGGGATGCGAAATATACATTACTGGAAAAATCAGCCTCTTTTCTTGAAATATAGAAATTGGAAAGCTGCAGCACATTCAATCCATTATTGAGAGTTCCCAGATACAATTTGTTGAAACTCTCATCGTAATACATAGAACAATAAGAGTGATTTCCGATTTCTTCAAAATTGACAAGAAATTTCAAACGAAGATCCTTTTCATTTCCTTCTAAAAGGTAGATATTGTCATGATTGATGATAAAGGTCTGATTGGTAATCTGCTGCCAATAGATTTTAGTATCAGGATGGTTAAAAAGTGTAGGTTTATCAGAAACAGAAAGATGTCCTTTGTAGATAGAGTAGGTTTTTCTTTTTTTCAGATCATTGATAAACAAGTGATTATTCAGTACGAAAATGTAGTTCAGATCTTTATTGGTAAAAGGGAATGCAATTTTCGTTTCCTTTTTTCCTTCCTTATAGATGATGGCATTCTTTTCTGTAAAATGATAAACAGAATTTCTAAGCTGAATAAAATATTGGATGTCATTATAGAAATCCGATGTGATGATATTATTGGCAATGCGGTGCAGGATATCAGTACCGTTAGAATAGGTCATTTTATCTCCCTTAGTAAGACTTGCCAG
>CBFQYI010000530.1:0-3206 GCA_965720825.1 uncultured Chryseobacterium sp.
AGTAGCAACGCCATGTTGTCCGGCACCGGTTTCAGCAATGATTCTGGTTTTTCCAAGGCGTTTTGCTAATAAAACCTGTCCCAGAGCATTATTGATCTTGTGAGCTCCGGTATGGTTGAGATCTTCCCGTTTCAAATAAATCTGTGTCTGGTATTTTTGACTTAAGTTTTTAGCAAAATATAAAGGAGTAGCCCTTCCGACATAATTTTTCAGCAAATCCTGATATTCAGCCTGAAAATCTTCAGATGCTATGATTTCAAGATAATTTTTTTGCAGTTCTTCTACATTAGGATAGAGCATTTCGGGGATGAAAGCACCTCCAAACTCTCCATAATATCCGTTTTCATCGGGGTTTTTATAATTCATTTTTTTATTCTTTAGTAATTAATTAAATAAGCGTTGTTTTGTACACTCAGCTGGTTGAGCAGCTCTTTTCTTTCCTGTGAGGTATGAAAAATCAAAATATCATCATCTTCAGAATTCACCCACTCCGAGCCGATACTTTCTTTGATCATTTTGGCCTTGTCGTGGAGAATTTCTATATCACATTTTTCATAAAAGGAACGAAGATCAGCATGACAGAAACCAATTGTCTCTAAATTTCTTTGAACGACATTTTCTTTGAAATTGTTTACCAATGCAGCACCGTAACCCTTCTTTTTATGAGCTGCCACAAGTCCTACAGCTTCTGCAAAAGTATATTGTGTATCTCCTATTTTTAGGGTAAAATCAAAATTCACCCTCATAACAGCCAGTATATTTTCATGGGCATCTACCAGAAAATGAAATTCTGAATCTTTGAAAAAAGACAGGAAATAGGTAGATTTCATGGTGTTCCATGCAGAAATGTCCCAAAGTTCAAGAATATGTTTTATTTCAGCTTCCGTTAGATCTTTCGTTTCTTTTATCTGATATTTCATGGGTTTAAACTATTAATAAATGTGAGATGGTAGTCATTTTGCTGTTGGGTAATCAGTTTTTTATAATACAGTAATTCTATTTTGTGCATTAAATCAATTAAGGTTGCTTTATCTATTTTCGACTGATACATGGTAATGGCAATTTCCAGATTGTCAATCAGATAATAGGGATCAGAGTCTTCATACAACAGGAATATTTTAGAATAAATTAATCCCAAGTCATATTTTATACTTGATCTGACATGGGTTTCCAAAAATTTATCAGAAATAATCACCAGATAATAGCTGTTCCATAAGCTGATTCTTTCAAAAAAATACTGAATATCACTTTCTTCAAAATCTTTTATAATACAAATGAAATCGGACAATAATCCTCCCACTTCCCACTGTTCCGTATTACTATCGTTCTGAGCAACAAAGTGGTACAGGTTCTGGATTTTTTCATTCCCGAATTTAGGCGGAAATAATGTTTTATAAAATGTCTTTTTGAGCAAATGTATATTCATCCTTGTGTGTTTTTATGTGTTATTTATTTTGCTGATATAAAGTTTTAAACTTTTTTATGCTGTCAATATTTTTATTTCCAGGCTCTGTTTCAAATTTTGAATTGATATCCAAAGCAAAAGGTTGTTGTTTCAATGTATCAATATTCCCTATATTTTCCTCAGAAATACCACCGCTTAAAAAGTAGGGCAGTGGAATTTCAAATTCATTCAGAATATTCCAGTCGAATTGTTTTCCTGTTCCACCAAATGCTTTACTGTCAGTATCGAACAGGTAGTAGGTGATAGGTTGCAGGTTGGAGGAAAGAGTTTGTGCTATTTTATCTTTGTTATCAGAATCAATATTTCCTATTCTGATGGCTTTAATGATTCCAACCTCAGGATTCAGTTTTTGTCTTAATTCTGTTATAAAATCATTGCTTTCATCACCATGAAGCTGTACAAAATTCAAATTTGCATGTTGAACGATCTTTATAATGATATCTACTTCTTCATTGACAAAAACACCTACTTTTCCGCGATGCTCAAAATTTGAGATCTCTTCCAGACTCAGATGATTCAAAACATATCTCGGGGATTTTTCGTAGAAAATAAAACCGAGAAAATCTACTTTCATAGAAATCAATTCCTGAATCTGATCCGGTTTTGTAAGACCGCAGACTTTGAGTTGAGGTAGCAGATTGGAGGTTTTAGGTTGCAGGCTCATCGTTAATTATTATTGAGTTTAAATTTGAGAAGCGAATTCTTCAAAAGCTTTGGCCGGATCTGTATTTTTCATGAAATATTCTCCCATCAGGAAACCGTCAAATCCTTTTTCTTTTAAAAACTGAAAATCTTCAAGGCTGTAAATACCACTTTCTGCAACAGACAAGACTTCTTTTGGAAGCTGATTTTTCAGCTGAACCGAATGCTGAAGATCTACCTTAAAATCTTTAAGATTTCTGTTATTAATCCCAACTAAGTCGATTTTTGAATTGAAATGTTTCAGTTCATCTTCTGTATGAATTTCCAGTAAAACCTCCAATTTCAGTTGGTGAGCTAATTCTGTGAATTCCTGTACCTGAGCTGGTGACAGACATGAAGCAATCAGTAAAACGACATCAGCACCAATACTTTTGGCTTCATAAAACTGATATTCATCAATCATAAAATCTTTTCGCAGAATCGGAATGTTAATCTCATTTCTTACGCTTAGAACATCATTTAAGTTTCCTCCAAAAAAATCACGATCAGTCAGAATAGAAATTCCGCTGGCTCCGAAATTTTCGTAAGCAGAAACAACATCTAAAGGCTCCACATTATTATTGATAATCCCTTTTGAAGGAGATTGTCTTTTAAACTCAGCGATAATTCCGTTCTTATTTTTGATGGATTCTTTCAGAGAATAGGTTTTTCTTCCAAAAAAGGCTGTGCTTTTTAATCGGTCAGATGAAATGCGCAATTTTGCAGCAGCAACTTCCTCTTTTTTTCGTTCAATAATTTTATCCAGTATAGTCATTTTTTTGTGTCTTGAGTTAAGTGAATTGTGAATATTAATTGATCAGAAGATTAAAACTATTCAATGCTTTTCCGCTTTGAAGGCTTTCCTGAGCCATTAAAAGACAGTTGTCATACGTCCCAAATTTATGAGTGTTGTGTAAGGCTACTGAAGCGTTGGCAAGAATCACAGAGTTTTGCTGTTCTGTACCATTTCCTTCCAGAATATTCATAAATATTTTTGCAGTTTCCTCAATAGAACTTCCGGCTTTTATATCTTCCAATGTTACCGGATTAAAACCTAAAT
>CBFQYI010000531.1:0-3203 GCA_965720825.1 uncultured Chryseobacterium sp.
TGGTCCATATACAGAACCCGGATGAAGAGAATACGCTCTGATATTGAATTCTTTTCCTCTTTCATCGAGTTCTACAGCAAACAGATTGCAAGCTGTTTTAGATTGTCCATATCCGGAAAGGGTATCGTAATCTCTTTTTTCAAAATTAGGATCTTCAAAATTAAAAGGTGCCATCTGGTGCCCATAAGAAGACACATTGATAACCCTTGCGCTATTTGCTTTCTTCAGAGCGGGCCATAATTTTGAGGTAAGATGGAATTGTCCAAAGTAATTTGTGGCCAGTTGAGATTCAAAACCTCTGTTGTCTCTACGAAGGGGAACCCACATGATTCCTGCGTTATTAATCAGAAGATCCAGACTTCTGCCTGATGCTACAAATCTTTCTGCAAAAGCATCAATGGATGCCGGATCCATCAGATCCATTTTTTCAAGTTCAAAATTTTCAATTCCTGTAAGATTTTCCCTCGCTTTTTCGATATCTCTTGCGGGAATAATAACATGCGCTCCGGCTGAAGTAAGAACTTTGGTAGTTTCAAGTCCAATTCCTGCATAACCACCGGTAATGATGACTGTTTTTCCTGTAAGATCTATTCCTTTAATAACTTCCTGAGCTGTTGAAGATGCATCAAAACCTGATTGAATAGGTTGCTGCAGTGTGCTGATTATTGTTTCCATTTTTAATTGGTTTAAATTTCTATAGCAAAATTAAGAGGGATTTTTCGTGTTTATTTTGTTTAAAATGTCAAATGACTTGGCTTAGAATTTCATTTTTAATCTCCATGTATTAAAGCAGATAGAATTCTCTATTGTTAATTTATCTGAATAAGCTGTTAAACTGTTTGTAGATTGTTCTGCGAATAAGTAATTTTGAAAAATTTTCAATTTGAAGCCTACTATTTCCATTGTCGTTGCCATTTACAACCGAAAAGACGAACTTTTTGAGTTGCTGACCTCTCTTACTCAGCAGACAGATAAGGAGTTTGAGATCATTATTGTGGATGATGGTTCTTTAATCGACCTGAAACCTACCATTGAAAATTTTGATGGAATTCTGGATATTAAATATTTCAGAAAAGATAATTCAGGACCGGGGCTGACAAGAAATTATGGAGCAGCAAGAGCGGCTAACGAATGGCTGGTATTTGTAGACAGTGATGTCATCGTTGAAAAAGATTATATCGAACATATTAAAAATGATATTCAGACCATTCCTTGTGATGCGTTTGGAGGAGCAGATAAAGCGCATAAAGGATTTAATCTTATGCAGAAGGCTATTTCGTATTCTATGACTTCTGTTTTTACAACCGGAGGAATCAGAGGAAGTAAGAAAGCTGTTTCGAAATTTCAACCCAGAAGTTTTAATATGGGCGTGAAAAAAGCTGTTTTTGAAAAAGTAGGTGGATTTTCTGAAATGAGAATAGGAGAGGATCCGGATCTTTCCATGACTCTTTGGGAAAATGGTTTTACCACTGCTTTTTTTGATGATATTGCCGTATATCACAAGCGTAGGGTTGATTTTGGGAAATTCTCCAAGCAGGTCTACCAATTTGGCTGTGCAAGACCGATTCTTAATCAGAGGCACCCTAATTATGTGAAAATTTCTTTTGCGTTTCCCACCTTATTTATGTTGGGATATGTAATGGGCTTTCTGGAGTATTTTATAATGGGAAGAGGAATCATCCTTGCTTTCTACGGATTGTATACCTTTTTGGTATTGTTCCATGCTTTATTGCTGACTAAAAATATCAGCATTGCTGGTATGGCGGTTATCTCCACTTATATTCAGATGTTCTCTTATGGATATGGTTTCCTGAAATCCTGGATTTTATTGAACGTTTTCAGAATGAAGCCTGAGGATGCTTTTCCGCATCATTATTATAAGAAATAACAAGGATCGTTGTCTGCAAAAAAAAAATTCAATAGGAATGGGCTTTAGCCCATTTATCAAATAAATAAAATCTTCCAAAGGCTTTAGCCCAAGCCTATAAAAGATTATACATAACGTTTGTAATTCAATATCAAGCCAGATAGATTGATAGATAAAAAAGGCTGTTTCGTCTGAAACAGCCTTTTTACAATAAATTTAGATGGTAGAAATGTTTTCATGGTGGTTAAGAACTCCTACTTTCAACATACATTCCTTCATTTTATGATAAGTTCTTTTGATATCGTGGTCTAGGCCGATGGAGAATCTGATCAGTCCGTCAGAAATTCCTATGGAAGCTCGCTCTTCTTCAGGGATTTCAGATGAGGTAGATTTTCCTGAACATGAGAATAAAGTTTTATAGAACCCTAAGCTCACGGCAAGATACCCCAGATTTTCTGTCTGCATCAGTTCCATCAGTTCGTTTGCTTTTTCTGTTGTTCCGGCATCCAGAGTCAGTAATCCTCCATATCCGTATTCTTCATGAATCATGCTTTTCATTAATTCATGGTTCTTATGAGATGGTAAGCCTGGGTAGGATACTTTTAAACCATCTTTTTCGAATCTTTCAGCAAGATACATCGCATTGTGACTGTGTTGTTTGATTCTGATATGCAATGTTCTCAGATTTTTCAAGATACTGGAAGATCTTAAACTGTCCATGGTTGGCCCAAGAAGCATACACGCTCCGGAATTTACATTTTTGGTGTCATCGATAAATGCCTGAGTTGCACAATATACTCCTCCTACTGTATCACTGCTTCCGTTGATGAACTTTGTTAAACTGTGAATCACCACATCAGCCCCGAATAATGTCGGAGAGATAGAAAGAGGAGAGAAGGTATTGTCTACAATCAGTTTCAGGTTGTGTTTTTTACAGATTTCAGAAAGTTTTCTAAGATCTGCTACTTCAAGAAGCTGGTTGCTTACACTTTCACAATAAATAACTTTAGTATTGGGAGTGATTGCTTTTTCTATAGATTCAAAATTGTTGATGTCAACAAAAGTGGTCGCTACATTGAATTGCGGAAAGAAGTTTTTAAGAAAAGCATAAGTTCCTCCGTAGATGGTTCGGCTTGAAATAATATGGTCTCCACTTTTGCACACCTGCATCAAAACAGAAGTGATAGCTCCCATTCCGGATGCGGTAACGTTGGCGGATTCCGTGTTTTCCATCTTGGCAAGAGCCTGAGCCAGATAAAGATTCATTGGTGATGAATGTCTGGAGTACAGATAGCATCCTTCCGCATTTCCTTCAAAAGTATCAAACATCGTCTTT
>CBFQYI010000532.1:0-3200 GCA_965720825.1 uncultured Chryseobacterium sp.
TATTTTTACTTTAATTCTCCTATACAATAATCCATCATACTTCTTATCCCACCAGTGTTTTAAATCCCATCTACGATTGTTTAAAGGGTTCATTCTATTTTTGTAATCAGCATAGAATAAATTACCCCTTCTATACTTTTTAGAGTAAGGGGGCATTCGCCCCCCATCACTCGTTTTTCCTCGCAGAAGGTTATCCTGGTTTATTTGAGGTAGATTTGATTCTTTTAACGCCTGTTGTACCAGCTTCGGAGTCATCTTGGTTGCTAACTGAATTCTCTTCAGAAACGTTTCCGGATTTATCCGTGCCATTGGTCTCTATTTTAGGTGTTAAATAATTTTCAATGCTTTCTTTATCCAATTCAGGATAAATTTTCTGTATATATTCCACCGCCTGCTCTAACGAAGAGAAAGGCTCTTCAGGTGAAATACTATATAATCCAACCTTGTACATTATGCAACTGTTTCAGTGTCTGACTTCCCAGCGTAGTATGCTGTATCAAGAACATAAACCGGGAATCCTGCATCGTAAAGCTCAAATGATATTTTATTAGTAGCAACTAAGGCAGCATGAGTAAACGTGTATTCTCCATTAACCTCTGCTACTGCAGTAACAGATTCTAAAGTCCCATTTCTTCGCATCATCCATTTTGCAGGTGTTGTAAGTCCTGAAACTCTACTATCTGCACATTGATTTGTTACCACTACTTTTGTTGAAGTAGCTGCCGCAGCTAATGCAGACGTAATGTCAATGGATACTCCCGCAACCGGATTCAATTCAGTAAAGTCAATTTCATCACTTTCAACAAGTGCTGATTGTCCTTGCCAGTATTTCATAGCATCCGGTAGAAGATCTACTCTTAAAGTTGAACCACCGCCTTCAGCAGCCGTTTTCACTTTCTTAATTCCTACAAAAGTTTTAACATTGAATCCTTTAACTCTTCCATCTTTCATTAACTGGCCCAGAAGAGAACCATCCTGATAAACAATGAAAATTGAGTATCTTTCGCTTTTATCAAGCTTGTTGATCTCATTTTGGAAGCAATTACCTTTATTAAACATAAAGTTCCACTTCTTAATTCCAAGCGTTTGCTTAGTACTTTCACCAGTAGAAGAATCCGTGTAAGTTGGATCTACATCTGCATCTTCTGCAGAAAAGTATTTAAGAGTACCTATGATCTTATCCTGCTTGATAAAACCGTCAAGGATTGTCTTTGTAAAAGTTGCCGGATCAAAGGCAACTGAACGGTCTGCTAAAATAATTCCGGAAACCTGCTCTTCATCACAATATAGCCCCCCTAATCTGGCGACCATATCTGATATGCTACATTTTTTAATTGTTAATGCCATTTTATATTTTTTTTATTTTATTTTTTTAACATATTGAATCAATTGAATATGGAATCGTTTTCAGGTCTATGCGAAAACAGTAATAAGGCTGCATATTATCGAAGTTGTAATCAAATGATTCAAATACACTTTGATAATCTGTTACTATTACGTATTCATTTGTAAAGCCCCCACTCCTGTCAACAGCATTAACTACATCTGCTAATACTTTTGAATCACACCTTCCGGGTTCATCTGGGTAAATGAATTTCAAATCAAGAATGAAATACAGTTTTACTTTCGTTTCGAATTGAACGTTATTAATTCGCTCCTGGTCATCCTCTACAGTAAAGAAAAACTTATCATTTTCTGACACTATTAAATTTCCGCTATATTCGTTTTTGGAAGTGTAATGCTCGACTGTTCTTTTCTCTTGGTCGTCTTCAATTACATAACACCTTGGATACGCCTCAATGTCAATGCCCCATTTACTATTCAAAGCAGCATAAATCTTTTTTTGTGCTTTTCCAATTAGTAAATCCAGTCCTATAGGGTTTGTTCTATCGTGTATCATTTTTAAACAGATATTACTTCTACATCAAATCCTCCTTCATATCCTATCTGGGTGTCAAATGTTTTTTGAATAACCTTTTTAGCCTCTTTAAGCTCATGAAAGTATCTCTTTACAGAAGTATTGGCATCCAAATCTTTTGTTTCCATAAGGAGCATGTCTTTGTTTATTCCATTCTCAGTACGATTACTTCGTTGATGGGAATTAGCCGAAAACATTAGCAATGTCATGTATTCAAAACATGCTTTTACATATGAAGTGAAATTTTGAAAATTATATTTAATGAAGTTGTCACTATTCAAAGAGACAGATACGTTAAACCCGAACCCGTTAGATACATTATTGTAGGTAAATTTTGAACTTTCCGGGGTATTCCCTATTCCGGTAACCGGATAAGATATAAATCCGTCATATTTAAGCTCATCAACCCATCCAAAATTTGATTTCACCTCACGGCTGTCTATAGCAAAAATCCACCTGCCAGGACCTGAAAAAGAATAGTTTATTTCTTCAAAAAACAACTCACCGTTTTTAGGATGTAAAGTCAAAGTGTCAACTAAATTCCCTTTATTTATGACATATAAGTTTATTGGATTGGCTGTAGTAGCTTGTACCGATATTTCATTCAGAGTAATGGTTATATAATCGCTTCCTTTCGATTCAAAAACCCACCCTGAATAATCATTTGGCAAAGTCACGTTACTTTCTCCATTTTCATATATGTATTGGGAATTAATAAGTCTTTTAGATAGATACAGGTCAGAAATAGCCTTATCTTTAACTTTTTCAATCCATGATTTAATAACTAAACTTTCCTTATTAGTCAATAACCATTTGTTTGAATTTGTATCAGGTTGTACTCCCGTTGTTCCATCTACAAGACATTGATACATCCTGTCGTTAAATATTACGACATCAGCTCTGTTCCTGCTTTCGGAGTAGTTATTATACGTTTTCCCCGATTCATATTGATTAAATTGAATATCAATTGAAGGCAGAAAATGCAGAAGATTATCTACGGTAATGTATGGGTGAATACCACTGTTTAGAACTATTCCTGTTTTTGAATTCAGTATTAGTTCTTCATCTAATTTTACGTTGTTCGTGTATTCCTCTGCAAATCCTAACTTCATGATACTATATTTTTTATGCTTCTCTAGCCCAAATACCAGTTGATGATAATACGACCCATGCTTTTGTTCCTGTTAAACCAGTTCCAAGTATTGTCAAACTATCCCCTGATACGGATGTGGCTTTGGTATTAATTGCTGCCTTATTTACAGTACCATCAAGAACAACAACT
>CBFQYI010000533.1:0-3190 GCA_965720825.1 uncultured Chryseobacterium sp.
TCTTTATACCTTTAGCATATGAAAATAAAACGCCGAATCTTATTCCTTCCGGAGCTTCAATTTCCTGGATAAATTTATTTGATTGATCTGCTATGGGAAAGGCAACTTGTCGGTCTGCTTCTTTCAGATGGTTGAGAAGTCTTAATTCTTCTTCAATTTCTAATAGCGTTTTCCAATGATGGGTGTACACTCTAAAAACGTATTTGTTTTCGCCATCATGAACAATGTATAAATGGTTCATGGCAAGCCTAAAGATGCTGCATTCCGTTTTGTCGGTTAGTCCATATTTTTCTTGAATAAGTAGGCCTAGTCTATCAGGTGAAAGCGTGCTGTTTATTGTCGGAAATTTCTCTGTCATGTAATTCTCGTTCGTAGCTGGTTATATAGTTTGTGCAATTTCGTTAACATTTTTCGATTTTACATGTATTACACCCATTTATTTAACTATTTCCTGCAATTCTATTTCTAAATCCTTCTTTTCCTTTTCTTTATAAAATTCAGAATTTGCTAATGAAGTATTGAATTCTTTGACAGTTGCAGAATAATCCTGTTTTAGTAAGATTTTAGCCTTTATAATATTTAAATAAGCCTCTGAAAAATTTGGATAAGAATCTATGAGGATTTTCCATGCTTGAATAGCTTTATCATATTGTTTTTCATTATAAAATGCCCAACCTTTTCCATTTAAAATACCTAATGAAAAATTTAGAGTAACGCCATAATTGGATCGTATTTCTTTATCCAATGATGATTTAATACTCAAGTCTGTTTGTTTATTTGAAATATACTTTGACTGAATGGCAGACCAATCTTCAAATATCTCGTAAAGAGCTGTATTAATAAGTAAACCTGGCGTTGCATTATGATCTGCTTTTTTAAACTCATATCCTTTCATATCCAGAAAGGGGTTGTTAATTTTCTTAATGATGGAATCCATCTTCATGAAATCTTCAGGATAATCGTTTCCGATTCCATAGCGATAATATTTTTTTGTATGAAAAGAGCGCTTATTGAATTGGCTTATAGAATCTGTTAAGTCCACATTTTTCTGAGTAAAAAACGGACTCATAGAGATAATTGCATTCAAGTCATTTATTCTGGAATTCAATAATGAGGTTGTAAAATATCCATATCTGGAATGACCAATTAACACTCTAAAAGCGGAGGCTTTGTACTCTCTTTCAGCTAATGGGATAAGTTGTTCAAAAATAAATTTTTCATTCTCCAGTGCAAGGCCGTTGGGATCAGAAATTTTATACTGTGTTTCAAGATAGCGATATCTTTGTTCTGATTCAACGCTTATTATGATAGAGGAAGGAATTTGTTCATTGCTCGTTAAATAGTCAATTGTATTGAGAATATAATGATTACTTCTTTTATTTTGCCTATCAAATACAATGATTAATGGGAATTTATTCCCGGACTTCTTTTGCCATTCTATGGGAACGATTACAGAAATTTTTTTCTCAAATCCAAGACTTGTCGATTTTACTATTGTGTCTTTTAGTATTTTATATCTTTCATAGTTCTGGGCAGGCAGTGAAGAAGTTGCTGAAATGAAAATTAAAAGAAAGAGTAAATACTTTTTTATCATGGTAATTGGTGTAAATATCAGTTAAGACTCAAATTTACGGATTGTGTTTATATAAAATTTGCAATGATGATAATGTTTTTTCCATTTTACGCATAAAAAGCTCCAAAATCTACGGATTTTGAAGCTGATTTTATAACTGGTTTTTGGGCTCACCTAATAGCATCTATAGTTCCGGATGTTATTGTTGAATTCGTCCCTGTAGGATTAAAAAAATCTGCAGTTATTAACGAATAATAACTGCAGAAATAAGATTGATTTATATTGTTATTTTCACACCGGCTGAAATATTAATTCCAGGAAGCGGACTTAATAATTTTCACTGAGTAAATCCTTCATCATCAGTTGTATTGCCAACAAGATTGATTAAAGGTTGATCTCCTGTTATAAAAGATAAACCTGTTCTTAATTAGTATTGTTAATAATCGGAGCAAGTTCTTTTTTTAATTCTTCAAACTTTTCTTTGCTCATCATATCGATTTCTACAAGATCTTTTGCTTCTTTTAATTTTGCTATTGCTTCATCTCTGGTCATTTTTCTGTTTTTTAAAAGAATTTCACCAGACTCAATCCCTAATTCTGTATCCATGACGCTTAAATATTTATTGATTCCAAAAGCTCTGTCATTTATTTCTCCCAAAACCATTACTACATACAAAGGTTTATTTTTACTGCCTCTGTGATAAGTTTTTATCTCTCTGACAATGACTTTAGTGTTTTTTAAGCTGTTGTCTGCCATATTCTGTGCTTCACCACCCATAGCAGACATAATACTTCCAAATCCGGCGGGTCTTCCCATTTGTATGAATTCATAAGTTTTTTTGGAAGTACTTCTTGATTGTGAAATTCCCCCTCTTGCTTTATTTCCATAACTCCCCGAATAAGTCCTTGTATTCAATTCTTCAGAGGTTGGAGATCCTAGTATTAGAGTATCCCCCACCTTCACACTATTTTTACTCGTTGTTATATATTCCTTAACCTGAGCGCCGTTTTTAATTGTGTTGAAAAAATTAATATACTGAGTGTTTTCGTAGGTCAATAAATCAATATTTTCTTGTGCCTGAATATGTACTATTGATAAAAGAATAGTAAAAAAAGTAATTGTTTTTTTCATAATTGTTATTTTAATATATTGGAATTCAATCCATACTTTACACAAATATAACACACTTATTTATATATAAATTGAGGAAAACCATAAAGCTCCAAAGTACAATGACTTTGGAGCTGAATTTAAATAGCTAACCTTTCGGCTGTTCTACTATTGCTTGGTGATTTTATTGAAAAAAGTATCACCTTTAAAGATATAGTCTCCTGAAGGATATTCAGTAAGATCGATGGTATTTTTCCCTTTTCTAAATAATATATTTTTAATGAGGTTACCGTTATTATCATATAAATAAACATTTTCGTCTACTGAGGATTCCACGTTGATCACTCCTGTCGTTGGATTAGGATACGCGGAAGTTTTCGTTTTTGGGGAAACTTCTCTTGTTGACAGATAACAACCGGAAATATAGGAATCTCCAATAATATTAAACCCTTTGTTGATGAGTTGGGCTCTGGCCTGCATAGCTTGTGGTGTAGAATAAACAAGCCC
>CBFQYI010000534.1:0-3189 GCA_965720825.1 uncultured Chryseobacterium sp.
AGACCGTACCATTTTTGATGTTCACAACACGGCAACCAATGATGTACAGTTGGTAATAAAGCGTTGCAGCGCTGTGACAATGGCAGGATACCGTATTGAACTAACAGACAGAAGAATCAGCGTGAAATCATTGGCGAAATCAATGAATGAAGAACAGGCTGATGGTGAATATTATATTTTGATCTCTGTAAATCCTTTTGATAAAGTACCTTTTGGAGATATTGATCCTGAGGAAATTCCGCCACGTCACCCGAGTGCACAACCGAATCATCATATTGAACTGCTTCCCGTAACGTCTTTGAACAGCAGCTATTCGGGAGGAAATTATCTTATCATCGGTAAGGTAGATTTAAAAGGAAATATTGCTCAGGTGGATTCCAATTTTATTCCGCCTTGTACTTCCGTACAGAGTCATCCGGCTTTGGTAGACTATTACAGCAGCTATGCTAAGTCTATCGGAAATCTTCAGCAGTATGCTTTTAAAATCATTCAGAAAGCATCCCATAAAAATCAGAATACAGCATTGGCACAAAACGTTAAGTTTTTGTGTACTACCATGGTGAATACTTTCGGAGATATGTATTTCCAGTTCAGAAATATTACGCCTTGGCAACCGCCTGTATTTTTAATTGAGTCTTTTGCGAGACTGGCGCTTCATTTATACAATTCAACCCAGCTTCTTGTTCCTGCAGAATTGGAGGAAATGCTGAACTACAGTTTGGAATGGAGTGAGATTGCCCCTCATACCTTATTGAACCAGCTTTCTATTGTAGCAGAAACAAACTATGATCACCATAATTGCGGTGAACCTTTGCTTTATATTCAACAGATGTTGAGAAGCCTTGAAATTATCTTCTCTAAACTGAGCGAGCTTGATTATATCGGTCAGAGAAAAGAAAACATCATCGTTAATGAGCAGGAAGTTTCTACGAACACGAACCCAAAAAGAGGTTGGAGTGTTTTAGATTAAAATTATTGAGTAAAAATAGAGTCCCGGATGAAAATTCGGGATTTTTTATAGACCTATTTAGAAAAAATTAAAAGTAAATTTGTTGTAAGGATTGATAAAATGAATTTAGAGGTTATAAGACAGGATACTCCGGGATGTTCGGATAAGATATTTTTAAACAGTGCAGGGGCTTCGTTAATGCCTAAATCCGTTGTGGAGACTACCATTAAGTTTTTATATGAAGAACAGGAATTGGGAGGGTATGCAGCAGCGGTGCAAAACCCAGGTCTCGTCAATCAGTTTTATGAAGAGACGGCAAAATTGATTAATACAAAACCTTCCCATATTGCATTTGTAAGCAGTTCTACAGATGGATATGCAAAAGCGTTATCCAGTATTGATTTTAAAGAAGGAGATTGTATCATCACCACCAATGATGATTATATATCCAATCAGATTGCTTTTATTTCGTTGCAGAAAAGGTATCATATTGAAATCATCAGAGTGGCTAATCTTCCTGACCATGAATTGGATCTTGAAGATTTTGAAAATCTGATCAAAAAACATAATCCCAAATTAATTGCTGTTACTCATATTCCTACCAATTCCGGTTTAATTCAGAATATAGAAGGAGTGGGGAAGTTATGTAAACAATATGATGTTCTGTATCTTGTGGATGCTTGTCAGTCTGTAGGACAGATCGTGGTAGATGTAGAAAAAATCCATTGTGATTTTCTGACGGCAACCGGAAGGAAATTTATGCGGGGACCAAGAGGAACTGGATTTTTATACGTTTCAGATAAAGTATTAAACCAGAAATTGTATCCTCTGTTTTTAGATAGTTTTGGGGCTCAATGGACATCATTTGATGATTTTCAGCTCAATGATACTGCTAAAAGATTTGAACTTTTTGAAAGACCTTATGCTGCTTTAGCTGGATTTGCAGAGGCTTTACGCTATGCCAATGCGATTGGAATGGATCAAATTGAAAATTACAACCGGAAATTGACCGATACTTTAAGAATTAATCTGCAAAATAATGGTTTCAGAGTTCTGGATAAAGGAAACAGATTAAGCAGTATTGTGACTTTTTGCCAGGCAGATGGAAAGGTTGAAAAGATTCATAAGGCTTTGAGTGATCATAACGTGTTTTTTAAGGAAAACCGCAGACAGGATGCACTCATTGATTTTACCTCTAAAAATGTAGATCATGCAATCCGGTTATCCCCTCATTACTTCAATACGATGGAAGAAATTGAAAAGGTATCACAACTTTTAAAAAATAGTAACCATTAACATGATGGTTTTAAAATCGGAGAGCCCTGGCATTGGCCAGGGCTTTTCAAATTTATTTTTTGTTCAGAAGATCAAGCGTATGTTCTACGTGTCCGCCTCCTTTCCATTCATCATGTCCAGGGATGATCAAGGTCGCTTGTGAATATTTGTTTTTCAGTTTTTCCATGGTTTGCGGCCATTGGGCAACATTGGCTTCTCCCGTGTAGCCAAGATCAACGGCTGCTTTGCTCTTGACAAGACATCCTCCATCCAGTATTTTATATTTTGGAAACCATACCACTACATTATCCGCAGTATGCCCTTCCCCAAGAAAGTCTACTATAAATTCTTCTCCACCAATACGATAAGGTTTTCCTGTTTTAATCAGTTCAGTAGAAGTTGCTTTTCCATCTTTCTTCAAAAGCTCATTGGTTTTCGCTGTAGCGTAGGTTTTGATCCCTTTTTTATTATAAAAGCTTAAATCTCCGGCTCTGTCTTCATGTGAATGAGTGGCAAATACCGCAATAACAGGAAGGTTATGTCTTTTCTGAATAGTATCCAGTAAGCTTTGATACTGTGTTTTCTGCCAAGGAACGTCGAATAAGACAACTCCTTTTTTGGTCACCAGATAAACGGCATTGGTAGAATATTCTTTCCCTCCGAATACTCCGAAAGTTTTATAAATATAAAAATTGGGTTGAATCTGTGGTTCAATGACAAAATCTCTTACCTGAGTGGTTTGAGCCGTTGCCAATGGGCTTAGCAACATCGAAATAATAAAAAACGGAATGCTTTTTTTCATAATTTTTTTGAGTAATAATTAAAGATTAGTATTTGTCGGAAAGACAAAGCCTGTAGAAAGTTTTGCAAACCTAGGTAAAAATAAATTTTCGGCTCTTTTAAAAATAGAGTTTAACCGTTTTTTAACGATTTCAGGTAAAATTACTTCCGCATATTATAATGTT
>CBFQYI010000535.1:0-3183 GCA_965720825.1 uncultured Chryseobacterium sp.
TTTTTAACCTTCCTCCCCAGATCGTAAAGCTGAATTCATTATTCTTTTTGAATATCATGGCGAATAAGCTCGAGAAAATGGATCATGAACTTTTTGCCTTAAAAGAACTGGAAATTTTAAATGTGAATGAAAACAGCATTAAATACATTCCTGATGAGGTAGGCAATCTTAAAAAACTGACTACCTTTTCAATGAATCTGAATAGCCTGACAAGCATTAATCCTAACCTTGCAAAACTTCAGAACCTGAAAGTTGTGCATTTTGATGCCAATAATCTAAATACCTTTCCCGAAGCCCTTATGGAAATTCCCGCACTGGAAGAAATCAACCTTCAGGGAAACCAGATCAGCTTTATTGCAGACAGATTGGATCAGATCAAAAGCCTGAGATTCCTGAACCTTTCAGATAACCAGATCAATGACCTTGGAAATTTATCTTTTCCTGAAAATTTAAAATATCTTGAACTGCAGCAGAATGCCATCATAAAACTTCCGGAAAACCTTTTCAAAGCAAAGAATTTGGAATTTTTGAATGTGAGCGGAAATAATATCACAGAAATATCGCCCAAAGTAAAAGGGTTGAAAAATATCGTCAGCATGAATCTGGCCAACAATAATCTGAAAGACATTCCTGTAGAAATCAAACAGCTTAAAAAGCTGAAAACATTGATTCTTATAGGAAATCCTATAGAAAAATCTACCATTGAAAGTTTAAAGACCTTACTGCCGGAGACCCAGATCTATTTCTAGAACTATCCGCCAACACGTTTGGTTTTGTATCCCATTTCTTTAAGGATATTCATGATTTTATCACGGTTATCGCCCTGAATGATAATCGTTCCATCCTTCTCAGAGCCGCCTATACCCAGGGTGGTTTTTATTTTCTTTGAGATTTTTTTCAGGTCTTCTTCACTGCCTTCCCAGCCTTCAACAATCGTTACGGGCTTACCGTTTCTCCCTTTTTTCTCAAATTTGCATACCAAAGGCTCTTTCTGCTTGAATTGCTCTTCAGGCATCTCAAAATCCTGCTCTTCATGCTCAGGAAAAAGATTCTTCAATTGATCTCGTAAATCCATATTGCAAAATTAAAAAGATTTACTGATTAATGAAGGGAAATAGAGGTGAAATTTTATAAAAAGATATGTAGATTTGCCAAGACACGCATTATTTTAAGATCGTTAATAAATTGACAAAAAAGTTCTGTGATAAAACAAAAAGATGAACATTTAAATTTTAAAATATGAGATTACTAACTATATCTGTAATTACATTGATAGTAATTTATTTACTTACTTTTTTTATTATTAATGTAGTGTTTGCTTTAGATAATACTAATCTAGTTTCAGGTGTTTCAATGATATTATTTGGAATAATATATGTCTATTACAGGTTTATTTTAAAAAGACAATAACTGACTGACCTTTCACCAATTCAAGATTTTAAACTTTGGCAGGGATTGAAAACGAATAAATTAAACCACTTTTATATATTGTGATTTTAAAGGTAATGAATTGATGATCAGTAGCCAATAAAATTAGAGCCTTCAAATTCTTCTATTCATAGGAAATTAGGTAAATTTGTCTAACAAAAGTTTTACAAAATGTCGAAAAAAGCAATATTGGCAATTCTTGACGGATGGGGATTGGGAACAAACCCTAACGTTTCTGCAATAGATAAAGCAAACACACCATTCATAGACAGCTGTTACCAGAAATTTCCACATACTACGCTTGAAGCAAGTGGATTAGCTGTAGGTTTACCAGCCGGACAGATGGGGAATTCTGAAGTAGGACACATGAACCTGGGAGCCGGGAGAGTAGTATACCAAAACCTGGTGAAGCTGAACATGGCCGTTGAAAACGGAACACTGGGTCAGGAAAAAGTAATTCAGGATGCTTTTGAATACGCCAAAAAAGAAAATAAAAAAGTACACTTTATCGGACTGGTTTCCAATGGAGGTGTACACTCACATATCAATCACCTAAAAGGATTATTAACTGCTGCAAAAGAATTCGGATTGAATGAGAATGTTTTTGTTCATGCATTTACCGATGGTAGAGACTGTGATCCGCATTCAGGATTAGGATTTATCGATGAACTTCAAAAGCATATGGAGGCTACTACAGGGAAACTGGCAACAGTGGTAGGAAGATATTATGCGATGGACAGAGATAAAAGATGGGAACGTGTGAAACTGGCTTATGACGCCCTTGTAGAAGGAGTGGGAGAGCCATCAACAGACGCGTTGGCTTCTATTAAAGCTTCTTATGATAATAACGTTACCGATGAATTCCTGAAACCAATTATTCTCATGAATACTACGGCTACAGGAAATGTAGTACCGGTGGCAAAAATCATTGATAATGACGTAGTGATCTGCTTCAATTTCCGTACAGACAGAGGGAGAGAGATTACAGAAGTTCTTTCTCAGAAAGATTTCCCCGAATATGATATGAAAAAGCTGAACCTTTATTATATCACATTAACGAACTATGACAAAACCTTCCAGAATGTACAGGTAGTTTTTGATGAAAATGTACTGACGGAAACCATGGGAGAAATTCTTGAAAAAAATGGAAAAACCCAGATCAGAATTGCAGAAACAGAAAAATATCCGCACGTTACTTTCTTCTTCTCAGGAGGAAGAGAGGAGGAATTTGCGGGAGAGAAAAGACTTCTTTGCCCAAGTCCGAAAGACGTTCCTACTTATGACCTGAAGCCGGAAATGTCGGCCTATGATATCACCAATGCCATCGTGCCGGAACTGGAGCAGGGAACAGCTGATTTTGTTTGTTTGAATTTTGCCAATACAGACATGGTTGGGCATACAGGCGTTTTTGAAGCTGCCGTAAAAGCCGCTGAGGTGGTAGATCAGTGTATCGAAAAAGTAGCGACTGCTGCTTACGAAAACGGATATGCTGTTTTCATTCTTGCCGATCACGGAAATTCCGATGTTATGATCAACGCAGACGGAACACCTAATACCCAACACTCAACAAACCTGGTTCCTTTTATCGTTATGGATAAAGACCAAACATGGAATTTAAAACCAGGAAAACTGGGGGATGTTGCCCCTACGATTCTTAAAGTAATGGGCGTTGAAATACCAGATGCAATGACTGGAGAAGTTTTGGTTAATTAATATTCAATAATATTGTTAAAAAAATGCCGTTATGCTTTTGCA
>CBFQYI010000536.1:0-3176 GCA_965720825.1 uncultured Chryseobacterium sp.
ATCATGTAAATTTTCGTAGGTTACCATTCTCAGTATCGGTTAAATTTTTATTGTGTTTTTAAGTGTTTTTAGCTTAAAAAAACCTTGTTGTTACTGCAATTTACGATTTTTATAAAATTTTTTCAGTTTTATGTGTTAAAAAAACATTTTTTTCATGATGCATGTAAAATTGTGTTGTAAGAGATGTTATTGATAAAAAAGAGGTTTAAATAAAGGCTTTTTGGGTTATTTTTATCTAATTTTGCACTTTCAAATTCCCCAAAATATTATTGTGAGACTAATTAACGTATATACGAGTTCTTTTAAAGGACTCTCGCAGGAGAGTTGGATGTTGGCGTTGGTAATGCTCATCAACAGGGCCGGTTCTATGGTACTTCCGTTTCTGGGAGTTTATATGACCAATCATTTACATTTCAGTATTGAAAATTCAGGTATTGTATTGAGCTTTTTTGGAATAGGCTCGGTTCTTGGATCATGGCTGGGAGGTATGATCACTGATAAAATAGGTGAGTACAGGGTACAGAGTCTGAGTTTACTTCTCAGTGTGCCTTTATTCTGTATGATCCCGCTCTTTACTACCGAAGCTGGTCTGGCGGGAATTATTTTAGTCCAAAGTATTGTAAGCGAAACTTTTCGTCCTGCGAACTCGGTGGCGATTACCAAATATGCAAAACCTGAAAATATTACCCGAGCTTTCTCACTGAACCGTATGGCCGTAAATCTTGGGTTTTCAATTGGTCCTGCGCTGGGTGGTATTTTGTCGGCTATTTCTTATGAATTTCTGTTTTTCAGTAATGCATTGGCTGCTTTGCTGGCAGGATTGATGTATATCTGGTTCTTTAAAGGCCGTGCAAGACTGGCGAAAGAAAAGGCGAAAAAAGTAAAAGAAGTTATCATTATTAAAAAAGAAAGTTCGCCTTACCGCGATAGTAAATTTTTGATTTACTGTGTATTCTGTATGCTGTTTTCCATATGTTTCTTCCAGCTGTTCAGTACTCTGACCATATTTTATAAGGATACAGCACATTTAAGTCAGCAAAATATCGGATACATTCTGGGATATAGCGGCTTCCTGATCGTTCTGCTTGAAATGGGATTGGTACAGATTGCTGAGAAATATTTTACTTTAGCCTTTACGATGCTGCTAGGGACTTTTCTGTGTGGTGTTTCCTATGCGATGCTGGCGTTTGATTACAGTATGATTACCCTTGTGCTGTCTATGACCTTACTTTGTGTGGGAGAAATATGGACGCTTCCCTTTATGTCTACCATTACAGCATTACGTTCCGGAGAAAACAATAAAGGGGCTTATATGGGATTGAACGGGATGTCATTTTCCATTGCATTTATCATTACTCCTTATATAGGAACATTGATTGCCGAAAAGTCAGGATTCAATGTATTATGGATCGGAACCGGATTGCTTGCAGTATTTATTGCGATTGGTTTTTACTTTATCATTCCGTGGATGCTTGGGGATAAAAATAAAGCTGAAGAGGAGATGATATAATGTTTTTGATTCATGAATTTTAAAATAAAATGCTTCGGGCAATTTCGTAGAAATTGCCCGAAGCATTTTTAATATATCTTACTTGTTTACAATTAAGATTTTGAAATAATCGAATTGATGATCATATTCGCATGAACCCTGGAATTTTCAATGAACCAGAGATGAGTGTCTTTCCCTCCGCAAACTACTCCTGCAAGATAGAGGTTAGAAATATTGGTTTCCATGGTTTCAGGATGGTAAAAAGGATTCAGACAATCTCCCTGAAGTTCGATTCCTGAATTTCTCAGGAAATCAAAATCCGGAAGATAGCCGGTCATAGCCAGTACGAAATCATTGTCAATTTCATGAGTTTCTCCTTTCTCATCTTTAAACACAACAGAATTTTCTTTAATTTGGATTATTTCTGCATTAAAATGCGCTTTAATGCTTCCTTCAGCAATTCTGTTTTCTATATCTGGTTTTACCCAATATTTTACACTTTTTGAAATCTCAGCATGGCGGATAATCATTGTTACTTCAGCTCCTTTTCTATAGGTTTCCAGAGCTGCATCTACAGCAGAATTACTTGATCCAACAACAACAATTTTCTGTCTTGCATAAGGATAGGGTTCTGTATAATAATGTTTAACTTTCGGAAGATTTTCTCCTGGAATATTCATGAGATTAGGAATATCATAGAATCCGGTAGCAATAACTACATTTTTAGCCTGATAGATTGCTTTGGTAGTTTTGATTTCAAATATTTCATCCTTTTTCAAGACATTCAAAACCCTTTCATAGAGATTGATATTCAGATTCTTTTGTCTGGCAATGCCCTGATAGTACTCTAATGCTTCCTGTCTTCCCGGCTTTGGGGCAGTAGAAATAAACGGCACTTCGTCAATTTCCAGTTTTTCTGCAGTAGAGAAGAAGCGCATATATAAAGGGTAATTGTACAGAGAATTGACAATAGTTCCTTTTTCTATGATTACATGACTAAGATTGTTTTTTTGAGCTTCAAGGGCGCAGTTTAAACCGATTGGTCCGGCCCCGATAATCAGAATATCCAACATTTCCATCTAACAAATGTACGATGTAATTTTTAAAATGAGAAGCCAAAACCCATGAACTCTCATAGTCTTTATCTCTTTATATCATTTACCACTTGGCATCAGTTTTGGTGTTTTTTACCAATTTCAAAATGTAAAATATGAAAAAATTATTGATTGCGGTTTTCGCTCTGACTATGATTGTAGCCTGTAAAAAAGAAGCCGGAAAGCCTGTTCCCAGTGAAATAGATTCCATCGCACAAAATAAAACAGCCACTACAGACACCATTCAGAATAATCCTGATAAAGAAGCGGTTTTAAAGCAAACCAATGATGAGGTTTTGAAAGCCCTGAAAGCTAAAGATTATGTAACTTTTGCATCCTTAATTCATCCGGAAAAAGGAATCCGGTTTTCAATGTATGCTTTTGTTAATTTGAAGGAAGACAAACATTTTTCTAAAGCAGATTTTGAAAAATATCAGCCTAGCAAGACTTTGTTTACCTGGGGAGCGCATGATGGTTCAGGTGATCCTTATAAAGCAACGATCAATGATTATCTTGGTAAATGGGTGTTTTCTAAAGATTTTACAACATCACAATATTCACTGAATAAATTTATCGGTGGAGGGAATTCCCTG
>CBFQYI010000537.1:0-3171 GCA_965720825.1 uncultured Chryseobacterium sp.
TACAGGCCTGCAGAATGCATAGCAGGAAGGTGCAGAAAAAGATTCTGGTATAAGTGTAGGTTGTCATGGTAAGTTTATTTTTAGTGATTACCTATTTCGGAATTACGATCTCGGACTGATCGCCATTGCTGGTATCCAAAATATTGATTAAAAGTCCCTGATTAGTATTGGTAATTTGCAGATAAAGAGATCCGAAAAGGTAATTTCCGGGTTTTATGTCTCCATCACCAAACTGTTCATCAAACAGTTTTCTTGAAAGTTCACTAAGAATCTGTCTGTTAAGACTCTGGGTAAAACTATCAAGGGAATTCACACGATCCAGCAAATTGCTGTAATCATTTTTTTCATCAAATGGGTTCTGTGCATTAGCAGAGCTTAAAAGCCACTGGTAATTAAATGTATCTCCTCCAAAGGCTGGATTTACCGGCTTATAGACGAGCTGCTGAGCTTTTCCGTAGAAAATACCCGCAATACATGTCAAAATAATGATAAACGTTTTCATGGCGGACATTTTTAATAGATAAATTCATTTTTTATAAGATTTTTCTTGGCATTAAATTCTTTGATATATTTTAAGCTATAGCTTAATTGCTCTTTTAAATAATCCTCTGCCGGATTGGTCATAAAACTGTAAATAATTTTATCTTCCATCTGAATATTAATCTGACCACTTGTTCCACGGAGAGGAAGTTCTGTAATAGTAATTACGCTACTGCTTTTATCGGGAAGCTGACTGTACTGCATGTAAAACATATCATAAAAGTCTTTTCCTACTTTGGTTTTTGTCTCATCAATAGTAAGTCCTCTGAGTTCGTAAGCAGCATCTTCTTCTATCTTAGCTGTTTTTTTTTTGAAAAGATCGCTGTTCAGTTCCAGACTGTCTTTGGCAATCAGCTTCTGGGTTTCTTCATCCCTGATGTAAAGGAAAGCTTTGAGAGCATCTTTTGATTCGAGATTCACACTGATTTCCGATAATACCTTTACTTCATTAGGATTGACAGAAAATTTACCGTTCTGCTGATTGTTTGAGAGATTTCCACTATTTCCTTTTTTAATAGAAATCAAAAGGTAATTCAGTTCTTTATATACAGCGGTGTTATTGATTACGACTGCTTTCAATCTGACCTGGTTTTCAAGGACACTACTCTCTATCCTTGCGTTTACTTTCTTATCTTCCTGCCCATAAACCCATACAGACAGGAAGGTAAAAAATGTACCCAAGCTAAGGGAATATAAAAGTTTCATCACTTGTGTTTTAATAATTTCTCATGAAAACTGTTCTATTATCTCCCTTTACATTAATCTGAATCCCGTCCGAAATACTGTTGCTTCCTGTAACATCAATAATATTATTGTTTCCCTGTGCAGTAATGGCAGCTTTTGTTTCTTTATCTGTAAATGAATTGATAAAATACAGGGTATTGAAATCTCCCAGCTGTCTTACTATAATATTGGTTCGGGCGTTAAGGGAAAGTTCGGCATTATTATAGTCTCCTATCTGAATGATATCGGATCCATAAGAACTCTGATCTGTCTGTTGTCTGGCTATAAGATTAAAGATTGTATTGCTGTTGACCTTATCCCAGTCTATTTCCTGTGCATGTAGTGGCAACATTATGAAAAGAGCCAAAACACTCCATTTCAAGTTAAACATAGCCTTAGTATTAAAATTACATGATAACAAAACGGAGAAAATCGAAGGGTTAAAAAAGGAGAAACACTGCAGTTTCTCCTTTACAATTTCTAAGATTTACAGTATGTTGTTATAGGGCTTAATTCGACTGATTCACAATCATTGAGTTTCCATTACCCATCTGAGTTCCTACATGAACATGGCCAAGACCGCTCTGAGCTACCCAGGTAAAGTTACCATTACCCATCTGAAGATCAATAGCTGTGTTGGAATCTCCAATCTGGAACTGATAAAGCTGGTTAGCATTACCTATCTGCACCCCTGCAGAAGTGTTGTCATCTCCTACCTGAACTGAGGCTGCAATATTACCATTTCCTGCTTGAATATGAGTAGCACTGTTATCATTACCATCCTGATACTGAACAAGAACATTATTAGCTCCTATCTGAAGGGCGCTGGCATCATTTCTTCTTCCTAGCTGAACCTGATAAGCGTCATTCCCAATACCCACCTGAATAGCAGAAGCATCATTTCTTCTTCCATCCTGATATTGGAAAACATAGTTTCCTAATCCAATCTGTACTGAAGAAGCATCATTTCTTCTTCCGATCTGAGTTTGTTCTGTAGAGTTAAGTACTCCTAACTGCCAAGTTGAAGCAGAGTTTCTGTTTCCCATCTGCAACACTTCATTTGAGTTTCCAATACCCATCTGATCTACATCTACAGAGTTTCTGTTTCCGATACTTTGTGCATTATTGACATTTAAAATTCCTACCTGGTCAATATCTGCAGTATTACGATTCCCTGTCTGTGTAAGAGAATTGATGTTCAAAAGACCAGTCTGGTCTACTGTAGCAACATTTAAGTTTCCTGTTTGAGTAGTCACATCAATATTGAATTGTGCGAATCCGAAACTCATTGCGAATAGTGTAAGTACACCTGTAAGTAAATTTTTCATCTTAGTAAAAATTAATTGGTTAATAGTAAGGCAAAGGTAGCTTCCCCATCAAAATGAAAAACCACCATCAAAGTGTAAATTTTGAAAATCACTGTTTCCAGTTGGGCAAGTCATTATTTACCGTTACGGAAAAACACCATCACAACATGTTGATTTACAGTCAAATCCATTAATAGTGAATATTGATATTTCTACAAGGATGATTTATTCTGAATAAACCCGGTATTTTATATTTTTAAAACATCACAATTCAGGGTTTTACGCTTTTTCTTACAAACTCCTGTCAAATTTATTATCTCAACCTAAAATCAATTTTGCATTAAAAATTCAAGACTGAAAGTTGAAATAGATTGTATTTTATCATTCATGATATCTCATTAGGTTTAAGAAGCAAATATTTCCGGCTACAATACAGTCTTTCTCATAGGTTAATTAATGTTAAGGCATTTATTTCTTCAGGATATATTGTTAAATTTGAGGTATGGAAAATTTTGGAAAAGATTTATTAAGAAAAATAAAAAGTGTAGAACTTCCCGGTGAACATGCACATGGGGTTTTCTCACCTCCCTACCGACCTGTT
>CBFQYI010000538.1:0-3168 GCA_965720825.1 uncultured Chryseobacterium sp.
ATTTCACTGAAATGATCGCAAAAGAGCCTACAGCTGATAACTACTTCTATTTAGGAAATACTTTCTTAAGACAAGGAGAGCCGGATTACGCTAAAGCAACTGAAAATTTCAATAAAGGCTTAGCTGCTGATGGTAAAAGCTATCTGAATAAAATTGGTTTAGCTGCTGTAAAATTAGGTAAAGGTGATAAAAACGCCATTGCTGAAATTCAGAAAGTAGTAACTGATTCAAGAGAAAAAGATGCTGAAGTTCTTTTCAGAGCAGCAGAAGCTTTGACTTTATTTGAGAAAAACAGTTCACCGGATCTCGCTATTCAGTTTTTGACTAAAGCTATCGAGAAAGCTGAGAAAAAAGGAGTT
The DNA here is from genome assembly GCA_965720825.1 of uncultured Chryseobacterium sp. Classification (GTDB taxonomy): domain Bacteria; phylum Bacteroidota; class Bacteroidia; order Flavobacteriales; family Weeksellaceae; genus Chryseobacterium. The sequence continues at coordinate 360 of CBFQYI010000538.1, forward strand.
CCTGCACATTATTATTATACATTAGGAGATGCTTACAGATTGAAAAGATCTCCAGGAGAAGCAATGTCGGCTTACGACAAGGCGTTACCTGTAGCTAAAAATAAAGCTTCCGTTTATACGAGAATGGCTACTTTATGGATGGCAGCACAAGTATGGCAAAAAGCGAAAGAAAGCGTTGATAAAGCAATTGCTGTAGATCCTACTTATGCCCCAGCATACAAAGCATTGGCTGGTTACGATATCAGATACCAACAGAATGCAAAGGCCACACAAGACCTTATCAACTATACCAAATATGCTGATGAAGATCCGTATACTCAATTAGAAATTGCAAAACTATACTTCACAAACGAAGATTATGTAAACTCTAAAATGGTATTAGATAAGATTTTTGATAAAATTGAAGATCCTATTAAGTTCAAATTAAGAGCTTATAATGCATATGCAGATAAAAACTATGCAGATGCCAAGCAAAATATGGATACTTTTGTTTCTCAAGTTGAGAAAACGAGAGTGCAACCTGCTGACCAAGGTTTGCAAGGTCTTATTGCAGCAGGTCTAGCAAAAGATGAAAAAGATGAAGCTAAGAAAACGGCTTTAATGACAGAATCTCAGCAGAAGGTTGCTATTGCAAAAGCTGCTAAAGATGAAACAATGAAGTGGGATCTTGAATTGGCAAACATCGCAGGTGGTGGAGGTGCTTCTCAGGCAGAAGCAGATAAAGGACCTACTAACCCTGCTATTGAAGCATTGAAAAAACAGGTTGCAGCTAATAGCCAGGATTCTGACGCATTATTCAAGTTAGCTACAGCTTACCAGGATGTTAAGAACTGGAATGGGGCTATCCTTACATGGCAAAAAATGTCTGCACTTCTTCCGGATTGGGCACCGGCATATTACAGCCAGGGATATTCTTACCAGCAAGCTGGAAACAATGAAGCAGCAAAATTGGCTTATGAGAAATTCATCAGTACAGTAAAACCAGCTGATCAGGAAGCTAACAAACAGACTCTTGCTTACGCTTACTTTGCAGTAGCATACATGAGCAAAGATTCTGATGCTGCAAAAGCAAAAGATTATGTAGCAAAGTCTTTACAGTTAGATCCTACTTATCAGGATGCTGTAAAATTAAATGCAGAAATCAACAAGTAATTTAAAATTTAAATTATAGATATTAAAACTTCCCATACGTAATGTTTGGGAAGTTTTTATTTTAAACTTATCTTTGATTTTATGAAAACTGATATACTTGCTTTTGGAGCACATCCTGATGATGTAGAATTGGGATGTGGAGGAACTATCGCTAAAATGGTTTCAGAGGGTAAAAAATGTGTAGTTGTAGATCTTACAAGAGGAGAGCTCGGAACAAGAGGTACAGATGAAACCAGAAAAGTTGAAGCTGCAGATGCTGCCAAAATCTTAGGCCTGTCTGCACGAGAAAACCTTGGAATGAAAGATGGTTTTTTGGAGAATTCTGAAGAATACCAAATGAGGATTGTAAAAATGATCCGCAAATACAGGCCGGAAATCGTCTTAGCAAATGCAATTGATGATAGACATCCGGATCATGCAAAAGGAGCCAAATTAGTGTCGGATGCGTGCTTTTTGTCCGGGCTGAGAAAAATTGAAACTGTATTGGATGGAGAGACTCAGGAAGTGTGGAGACCGAAGCATGTTTTTCATTATATTCAGTGGAAAGATATCAAACCGGAATTTGTTATTGACATTTCAGAACACCTCCCTAAAAAACTTGAAGCTTGTATGGCATACAAAACTCAGTTTTATGATCCTGCTTCTAAAGAACCTGAGACTCCAATAACCACAAAAGACTTTTACGAGAGCTTAACTTACCGGGCACAGGATTTAGGGCGTTTATCGGGAGTTGCTTATGCTGAGGGATTTACGTCTGAGAAATTAATTTCTTTGAAAAATTTTGATGGAATTGTTTGGTAGTTGAGGAAATTGTCCTATATTTGCACTCAGAAAACGGTGATTGTAGCTCAGTTGGTTAGAGCGTCGGATTGTGGTTCCGAAGGTCGTGGGTTCGAGACCCATCATTCACCCAAAGAAAGTACACTTTTTGAAAGTGTACTTTTTTATTTTGTGCCCATTTCGGTATCCTCTTAAAGTTTCTTTTTCTACTTTTTTTTTCAAATTTTTTCACGTATTACGTTTATAATCTTGAGCCAACGTATAAAAATGGTATTCTTTTAATCCTTTAAAATAAATTCGTGGATTGAGGATTGAAACTTTTATATTTGTTTAACCAGAATTAGGAGAAGATAATTCTCTTTAAAATGATCTCAAAACCAAAGCTATTACTATGAAAAGAATTCTCATAATCTTTGCTGTACTATTTACTCTAAAATCTTATGCTCAATCTTACTATAAAGAATTATTTGATAGCAAAGGATATGATGTATCAATAGGTTACTCGGAAAGTGCTAATCAACTTGAGTTTTCATGGGGTGTTTCTGCTCATATGGAAGCATTGGTACTGATGTATGAAAAAACGAAAGAAAAAAAGTATGCTGAAACCTTAATAAAGTTTATGGGGAATGCAATAGATAGAAGAGATGATCTTAGAAGCCAGGCAAAAGGTCTGAATAAGATTTCTGATTACAGGAAAGTTTCTGGAGCGGCTTGGTCAACTAACCATTATAATATTATTACAGATGAAGGAGAGCCTTATTCACATTTAGTCCATAGTGCTAATATTGTTTATCCAATGGCTAAGTTTGCGGCAATAGTTAAGCTTAATAAGTCTACTCAACGGTTAATTTCGAATCCTGGAGGTCGTTATGGTAAC
>CBFQYI010000539.1:0-3161 GCA_965720825.1 uncultured Chryseobacterium sp.
CAGACTCTGTCTCCCTTTTCAATCCCCATATCACGTAAAACATTAGCTGTTTTATTAACGCGTGTATACAGTTCATTGTAAGAAATATGCTGTGCTTCTTCTTTAGGATCGTTAGGCTCCCAGATGATTGCTGTTTTTTCTCCTCTTATGGTAAGATGTCTGTCGATACAGTTTTTAGTAATATTGAGTTTCGCATTTTTGAACCAGGTGATTTTAGCTTCATTCATGTCGTACTTAACAACCTTGCTCCATCTTTGATACCACACGAAGTTTTGATCCGCTACTTTATCCCAGAATTTTTTAGGATTTTTGATAGACTTCTTATAGTCTTCAAAATATTGTGGTAAATCTTCTATTAAGTAATTTCTCATATCCCTTTCGTTTTTTGAAATTTGAATTTATTTTATTTTAAATTTATGTTTAATTTATCGTTTATGCCCTATAAACCTTGATTTTTTCCTGGATTTCATCAATGATTTTCTCATCATCAATGGTGGATGGAATTTGAAAATCTTTTCCGTCAAGCAGCGTTCTGATCAGTTTTCTTAATATCTTTCCCGATCTTGTTTTAGGTAAGCGTTCGACAACCATTACATTTTTCAGAAAAGCTACCGCTCCGATTTTATTGCGGACCATCTGAATGATATCTTTTTCAATGCCTTCTTCAGAAATAGTTGAACCATTCTTTACAACAACTGTGGCAAAAGGAACCTGTCCTTTTAAATCATCATCAATACCTACCACCGCACATTCTGCAACATCAGGATGTGAAGAAACGATTTCTTCCATTTCAGAAGTGGAAAGTCTGTGTCCTGCTACATTGATCACATCATCCACTCTTCCTGTAATGAAAATATAGCCGTCCTCATCCTGAATGGCACCATCTCCAGAAAAATAATATCCTTTATACTGAGACAAATAGCTGCTTTCAAAACGGGCATAGTCTTTCCATATTCCAAGCATTGCTCCGGGTGGGAGAGGAAGTTTGATTACCAGATAACCTTCGTGGTGAGGATCTAGTTCCAATCCGTTTTCATCAAATATTTTAATGTCATATCCCGGAATCGTTTTTCCTGCAGATGCTCTTTTGATATGATAGTTTTCATCGTGAGTGAGTAATCCCAACATAGGCCAGCCCGATTCTGTCTGCCACCAATGGTCAATGGCCGGAACACCAATATGTTCTGCAAACCAGTCCAGTGTAGCGACATCACATCTTTCGCCAGCCAGAAACTGCTTTTTAAAATGTGACAGATCATATTTTTTTACCAGTTCTCCATTAGGATCTTCTTTTTTAATGGCTCTGATCGCAGTAGGTGCTGTAAACATCACCGAAACTTTATATTCTGAAATAATTCTCCAGAAAGTACCTGCATCAGGCGTCATGATGGGTTTTCCTTCAAAAATTATCGTTGTATTTCTGTTGATTAATGGTCCGTACACGGAAAAACTGTGTCCTACAGCCCAGCCGAAGTCTGAAGCCGCCCAATAGGTTTCTCCCGGCTCAATACCATATACATAAGTCATTGAGAACTGTAATGCTGTGGCATAGCCTCCGGTATCCCGAACAATACCTTTGGGTTTTCCGGTTGTTCCTGAAGTGTAAAGCAAGTAAAGCGGATGAGTAGATTCTACGGGAATGCAGTCTGCAGGAGCTGATTTTTCTACTAATTCTTCATAATCAATAAGTCCGTCAAACATTTCATCCTGATTATCTACTAATTTTCTGTTGTATACGATGATATGGTCTACTTTATCCTGTGCCAGTTCAATTGCTTTTTCTACCAGCGGCAGATAAGGAATCCTCTTCGCGATTTCCACACCAGCTGTGGCGGTAATTAAAACTTTAGGTTTGCAGTCGTCAATTCTTACAACTAATTCATGGGGAGCAAAGCCTCCAAAAACCACATTATGAATAACCCCGATTCTCGCACAGGCAAGCATAGCAAAAAGTGTCTGCGGAATCATCGGCATATAAATAACGGCTGTGTCTCCTTTTTTTAATCCCAAAGAAACCAATCCTCCTGCCAGCTTTGCAATTTCCTCTTTTGCCTGATGGAAAGTATAGGTTTTCTTTTGGTTGGTAACAGGAGAATCATAAACGATGGCGACCTGATCCCCAAAACCGTCTTCAATGTGTTTGTCAATACACAGATAGCACATATTGAGCTTCCCGTCCGAAAACCATTGCGGGTAAACATTTTCGTCTTTGGAAAGGATTTGTTCCGGAAAATCAAACCACTTTATTTGTGCGGCTTGTTCTTTCCAGAAGTCTTCTTTGTTTTCTATGCTTTGTTTAAATAATATATCTGTTTCCATGTCAATATCAAGGTCAATAGTTGTGTTTAGTGTTTGCATGTCATTGCGGGCCGAAGGCGAAGCAATCTCTTAAAACATCTCCTCAATCTGCTGCATCAGTTTCTTAATCGAATAGGGCTTTGTGACGTAGGCGTCTGCTCCCATTTCCAATCCTTTTTCAATATCTCTGGGATTGTTTTTGGCACTCAGAAAGATGACTTTGGTGTCTTTCAGTTTTTCATCCTGTTTAATGAGGTCTAAAGTACTGTATCCATCAAGATTAGGCATCATAATATCGAGAAGGATTACGTCCGGAACCATTGTTTTCAGGAATTCAAGGACTTCTGTTCCGTCACGGGCAATATAGACATCGTATCCGTTTTTTTTAAAGCTGTATTCTAACGACATTAATATTTTGTGTTCGTCATCCGCAATAATTATCTTTCTCATAAGAAGGTTTTAATGGTGTTCAACTTCATTTGTAATCTCTTTTTTAGTTTTTTCAGGAATGCTGATGGTGAAAGTTACACCCAATCCACTGTTTTCTGCTTTTATATTTCCTCCGTGTGCCTGTACTATTTTTTTGGAAATGGCCAGTCCCAGTCCGCTTCCGGTAGGCTTTAAAATATTTTGATTTTTTGATTGATAAAACTTGTCGAAAATCATTTCCAGATCCTCTTCTGGAATATGTTTTCCGGTATTGAAAATGGTAATCACCAGCTCGTGGTCTTTTTCAAATAATTTAGTCTGAATGGTTCCCTGTGCTTCGGTGAATTTTAAGGCATTTCCCCAGATATTCTGAAACAGTTGAATCATTCTCGCTTCATCATATTCAAATATAAAATGATTCAGGAGATTAACTT
>CBFQYI010000540.1:0-3160 GCA_965720825.1 uncultured Chryseobacterium sp.
AAAAAACCGGATATAAAACTAAAGTACAACGGTGATATTTATGTAGATACCGAAACGTACGGACTCAAAAAAATTTAAAATTTCAGTAAAAACAAACACGACGGAATTATCACCAGCACCTGGGTGTTTTATAATAACAAATGGTTCCTTGCCCATGAAAAAGCCAAGCTTAAAATGGGTAAAATGGCCATGGATGACAAAGTGCATGCCGATGATAAGAAAGACAAAAAAAGCTTTGGTACCTACGCTTTTCTTACCTCAAAATATTTTGATTTCGAGGCTCCTATTGAAGAGAATCCAAAAGACTTCAAAGGCTATACTTTCTCTGTAAAAAATATCGACGGACATTCTCTGGACCAATATAGAACCGATCCTCTTACCGAGAGGGAACAAAACACCTATACAACGATCGACAGTTTAGGAAAAAAATATAAAATTGATACCAAAGCACAGATTTTATCAGGGCTACTGAACGGACAAATCAGAGTAGGTTCTGTAGACTTTGCTGTAGATGAAATTGTAAACTATAACTCCTACGAAGGTTTCAGATTAGGATTAAAAGCCAAGCTGAATGAAAATTTCAATCCTTATTTTTCACCAGATTACTATTTTGCATATGGTATGAAAGACAGAAAGTGGAAGTATGGAATGGGCCTTGACATGAAAACTACTCTGGAGAAAAACTCATTTTTCAGATTTGAGGTGTATGATGATGTAACAGCCTCCGGAGAATTCAACCGAAAGCTTTGGAATTTCAAGATGAGAATGATGAATTTCGGAAATAATCTGAATAACGACCGATATTTTCACTTTAAAGGAATGTCATTATCTTATCTGAACGATGTCACCAACGGACTTACTGTTGCCCTTGCCGTAAGAAGAAATACGGAAGAGGCTGAATTCGATTACCAATTTAGGGACAGAGGAACTTCATACAGAAATTTCAATACCCTTTTCACCTTAAAATATTCCCCGAATTCTACCAATATTATGACGCCACAGGGAAAATCTCTGATTGATCAGAAATACCCTGAACTCTATTTTAATTATGAGCAGAGTTACAAAATACTGCAGGGAGATTTTAATTATTCCCGTTTTGACGCCTTGTTTGTTCATAATTTTAAAACACCGATCGGGACTACAGGTTTCCGACTGTACGGAGGTCTTGTTCTGGGTGGAGCACCTATCTGGAAAAACTTTACGATGAACGGACTGGCCTCTCCCGGTAAGGATTTTAATTTCAACCTTACTTCTTACCTTGGATTCGCAACACTGGAAGGTGGAAAATACTATAATGACAGATTCGTAGCATATTACTTTACCCACAAACTTCCCTGGTATTTCAAAAGTTTCGGGCATAATGTTTCCAGCTTTGATTTTGTCTTAAGAGGAACTATCGGAGATATGAAACATCCGGAATACCACCAGTTTAAGTTCAGAAAGCTGGATCATCTGTATCAGGAAGTCGGTTTGGAATGGAACAATTTCCTTTCCAGTTATTTTAATCTTGGCTTATTCTACAGAGTGGGTTATTATGCAACACCCCAGTTCAGAGAAAATTTTGCCATCCAGTTTAAGCTGAAGTTTCTCGAGTTTTAATACTCTTTACCATACAAAATCTTTATTTTTGAATGAAAATTCAGAAATATTCAACGATAATATATAAAAAAGAACATGCAGAAAATCGAAATCAAAGCAGAACAGTTTTTTGAATTATTAAAATTAAAAGACACTCCGATGTGGGAGATTTTCTCACAGATGATTGATGGAAATGAAAAGGAAATCATCTTTTTAGACCATGAAGACAAGATCCTTTTTACTTATATTTTACCTTCCAACAAGGAAAAGCTTGAAGAAGACCGAAAGGAGTTTTCAAAACAGTTTTCAGAGAAATTAGCTGAATTTAATTAAACACTGTTATGAATAAAAATTATGTTTTTTCTCTGTTAAGCCTTTTCCTCTTTACTATTGGAAATGCTCAGAATTATAAAAAACCTTTGGTTTCTGCCATCAAAGAATCTGATCTTCGTACCGATATGTATCAACTTGCTGCCGATCAGTTCTGGGGCCGTGAAGCAGGAACTCTGGATGAATTGAAAGTTTCTATGTGGCTGGCCGACAAAGCCAAAGAAGCAGGAATGAAACCCGCCGGAGATAACGGAACTTTTTTCCAGTTTTTTGACATGTACAGACATCAGGTGATTCCACAAAGTAATCTGAAAATCGGAGATACCAGTTTGAAATTATGGAAAGATTTCCTTGTCGCTGAACCTGTAAACGCTTCATTAGACGCTGACATAGTATATGCCGGAAACGCAGAGCCTGAAGAGCTTGCGAAACTGAATATCAAAGGAAAAGTTCTTGCGGTAAATGCTTCTGACAAAAATATTTCAAAAGATATGACCCTTTTTGTAAGAAGATATCCCGGATTTGTAAGAAATAAATATTACGATAAAGCTTTTCAGCTGGGAGCAAAAGCTATTATTTTCATCACCGATGATATTTCTGAACAAAGCTGGGTAGAAGTACTGCCTCAAATGACACGAGGAAGCTACGGCGTGGAAGGATTAAGAGAGAAAGTCACGAATAATATTCCTGTTTTATGGATTAAAAGAGAAAATGCAGGCTGGGTAAAAAGTAATCCTAAAGCTTCTCTGAACCTGATCACTGAAACTTATAAATATCCTTCAGTTAATATTATCGGAAAAATAGAAGGTACAGATCCTGTTCTTAAGAATGAATATGTTTTGCTGAGCGGACACCAGGATCATGACGGGATCAGACATCCGGTAAAGAACGACACCATCTACAACGGTGCTGATGATAATGCGAGTACCTGTGTTGCCATGCTGGCAATGGCCAGAGCTTATAAAAAACAGCCGGGAAAAAGAAGTATCCTGTTTGTTTTCCATGGCGCTGAAGAAAGAGGATTGCTGGGTTCAAGATGGCATGCAGCACATCCTGTTGTTCCGAAAGAGAACATTGTAGCCGTGCTGAATGGTGATATGATCGGAAGAAATGACAACAATGAAGCTGCTTTATTAGGTGGAAATGCTCCTCACAAAAATTCTGAAGAGCTTGTAAAAATGGCCGAAGATGCCAATAATGAAAGTACAAAATTCAAATACCTGAAAGATTGGGATTCTCCAAGCCATGCTGA
>CBFQYI010000541.1:0-3160 GCA_965720825.1 uncultured Chryseobacterium sp.
TATATCATTTATCTGTCCTTGGATTATTGACGAATCATCTGAAAATGCTTGTTGTATCTCTACAATACTTTTTTTATTCTTTATAGCTGATTTTGTCAATGAACACTCCATACCTAATCGCTCTATTTTTTCTATAATTTTTACAATTTCTTTTTTAGTGTATTTTTCGCCTCTCATCTTTACAGTATTTCAAAGATTATACATTTCTCAGGGTTGAAGGTCCGGGATTCGGCTTCCTTCCATACTCTTAAAATTCCATCAGCTTTAAAAGTATCACCCATTTCACGATAAACATTTTCACGTTCTAAAGACACTGGATTCTCTCCCCAATGGTAGCCGTAAGCCATGATGGCATAACCAAAAGCTTCTAAAGCCGTTTTATGGCAATATAGATTAACAGGAATGTTTTTTACATAATGTGCAAATAAACCTGTGTGAATTGACTTATGTATTAATCCCTCCGCAATATCCTCAGTAAGGTCCGAGCCTTTGCAGATGAATTCACCATATTCTTTATAAATTGTTTTTAAGGCTTCAACTTGCTCTATCTTGTTTGGCTCCAAAACAAGGAGTCTTTTATTTGTTTTTATCTCTAACTGTTTCATGATTTTACTTCTTTTATGTGGGCGTACATATCAGTATCAAGCGCGGAAATAATTCCTTTCTTGCCATTCGGCACCATAAAATAATCCTGTTCGGGAATATTGTCCATGATAAACTGAGCTTGATCTTCTTGGCAGGAGTTTAAAATATCTTCTGCTTTATCATCATCTATATTCAATTCAATAATATTGAAAGTGACAATTGGGTATTTTATTTCTATTTTCATGATTCTTTAATTTTTAGTTCTTCCCCTGTAAGGGCGAATGTTAAGTTTTGAAGCTGATGAACATGTATTACATTCTTCAATACAACAGAATGACGATTAACAGACAGCTCAAGAAGACCTTTATTCCAATAAAGAAAAGTCCAATCATTGCAAATATTTAGGCATAACCATCCATCAGGAGTTGTTTTCTCAAAGCCGAGCTTCAAAAGCCAGTCTTCATTCAGATATATAGGTTCTACTTCCCTTGTATCAATGCCTTTTAAATGCCTATGCACAAAATTCAAATCAACATAGTAGCTTTCTTCTTTAGTATTTGATGTATTTACAATACTTAAAACTTTATAAATACTTCCTCTGTATTTAACATAGTTTCCTAAACGTAGTTCCTGTGGTGCTATCATGATCTTGATTTTTTTAATTGATTTTTGTAAAAATTAACCCATTCCTTTAAATCTTCATTATCCTGTTGTAATTGTTCATATTGTGAGCATTTAACACGGTACAACGTCAGAACAACCCCCAGAATAATAACTAATATTAGTATTGCTAATTCCATAATTCTTGTTTTAAAGTGCCACCCTAAGATGGCACGGGGTTATTTTTTTAAGTCAAACCAAAATCTAATATCTTCAGGTTTAATGCATATGCTCTCCACTTTTCCTTTTATATACCATTCATTAAAATCCTTATCGAAATAACCCTTTTCCCTGAAGCCTTTACCAAAACGCATAATTCCAATTTCAACTTGACTTTCTGGCTGTTTTAATTCTGTAACTGTTCGGATTAAATGGTAGTTACTAATATAATTTCGATCCGGTTCTAATACAGGCTCATAAATTCCTTTGCGATCTTTGTTAAGAATCAGTTCATCATTTTCCCCAATCTTATAACAAGCATCACAATAATGTTTTCCTTCATGTTCCGTATTATCTTCGCCTCTGAACCAATCAGAATCAGTTGCATTTTCTTCAGCAGTACCTGAATCTCCCCATGCTGAAAATTCATCACTATAAACATCTTTGCAGTTGTCGCACTCCACAGAGTACATTTGTATTTCAATTATTGACATTGTATTATTATTTATTGGTTAAAGTTGCTTTTTAAGTTTATCAAATGCTTTGCTTAATTTTTTGTATAAAGGAGAAATTTCAGTTTCTATTAAATGCCAGCACTCGCTTTGAAGAATATCTTTAATATCAGATTCAACACGATCTCTTTCAAATCTATCTTCAATTAAATAAAAGTCCAAACTGTTTATAAAACTGTCAAACTCATAGATAAAATGATTCTGATTAATAATGCCGTCAAGAAATGAATTAAGCTTTTCTCTAAAGTCTTTCTGGAAAGCTTGATACTCATACCATTTCATTATTTGTTCTTTCCAAACTTTTCTAATGTTTTTACCAGTCTTTTTAGAGGAAAATATCTCCTGTTGCTCCCGTGACATTAACTTTCCAATGAAGTAACTATTATTTGTCCTTTTAAGAAAAGACTTCAAGTCCATTCCCATAGCCGACCAATAATAGCTGTAATTTTCATCATGATCCCAACCAGTAACAATTACCTTACCCTTGTTTTCGCCATAGTCTTCCAAGTAAAAAGAGTAATCATCGATTTTTATTTTTTCTATATTCATGGTTTAGATCTTTAAAGTTGCTTTGTTGATATACTGGTCTTCAGGTAATTGGAAAACGTTGAAGTGCCATTCTAAGAGCTTTTTAATAATCCAAAAAGGCTGGTTTTCTAAATTTGAAGTATTAACCATAATTGTTTTACCAGCATCAACACTAAAGCAGGCAAATGGATAACCTTCAGTTAAAAATTCCGTCTCTGCATAGCGTCCTTGTTGATTTGGATATTTTATTTTCAGCAATTCAACAATTGGAATAATTTTTTTACCCTTATGCTCTATCTCCTTGGTTAAATAGTATATATCGTAAAACACTGGTTTTAATACTCTAACATCAACACCTTGCCATATTCCAGAATCAAAGCAAACTGATAGCTCATGCTTATTTGCGTCAATTCCTACTACTTTCCCGAATTTTCCATTTATATCATGTTGTACCTCCAAATCATATAGCAGAAAAGTTGAGTAAATTTTTAAAAGTTCGTCTTTATTCATGGTTATTTTTCAATTTGGTATTTTTCAAGAATTTCAAAATTATAAGCAGTCTTTAAGTAATATAATGACACTTTACATCTATATTTATTTCCTTTAAGTATTAAATTGTAAAATACAGTATCATCTGTAGGTAGGTTTTTGGTATCATAATTAACAATTACCCATTCTTGAATTTTCTGTTCTTTATTCATTTTTTTTGTTTTTTA
>CBFQYI010000542.1:0-3125 GCA_965720825.1 uncultured Chryseobacterium sp.
AGTTCTGTGTTGATCTGTCCTGTGATACTTTCATAACCGTTCGTTACGGTACTTCCTCCTTTGGTAAGTTGAATACTTTCAATCCATCTTCCCGGAATAAAGTTTAATCCGTAAGCAGAAGCCAATCCTCTGATTTCAGGGAGTTGCTCCTTTGTTAAGCTGGTATATTTCTGATCCAACCCAAGCATTTTCAGCTGTTTTGTTCCTGTAACCGCGTTACTAAAAGAAACATCTACTGTTGCATTGGTTTCGAAACTTTCAGACAGATTACAACAAGCAGCCTTTAAAAGCTCTTTTTTATCAATATTAAAAACAAGTCCGGCTTCTTTCTTGCTTAAAGCTGTCGCTGCCTTAGAACCTGTTACAACAACTCCGTCGATATTTTTTTCATGCTGAGAATGATCTTCTTTAGTCGCAGAAGTCTCATCGTCTTTATGATCTTCATGCTTTGTTGCTTCTTCGTAATGCACTTTTGGGTTGGGTTCACCAAAAGTAAAGTCTCTGTCATATAAACAACATCCCGGAAGTCCATTGTAAACAGCATCAGTAGCTTTATATTTTTCATTATCATGTCCTGCATCAGCAATAGCCTTTAAAATCTTATCTGATGAGGTTTTTGAAGGATCAAAATTTAAAGTAACCGTTTGTTTCTCTGCATTCCATTCCGAAGTACTGGCTCCGGCATCTTTGGATGCTTTTTCAATTCTGGCTTTACAAGATGCACAGTTTCCTCTTACATAGAATTCATTCTCTTTTTTAGTGGAAACATTAGCATCTGCATGATGCTCATGATTAGTTTCTGCCTGTGAAGGCTTTGCATCTCTGTCGTAATGACAACATCCCGGAAGCCCTTCATAGGTTGTGTCAGACGCCTTAAATTTCTCATTATCATGACCTGCTTCTGCTACTTTTTTCAGAATATCATCAGCGGATGCTTTGTCTGTTTCAAAGGTTAACGTTTGAAGATCAATAGAATAAACTGCTGTTTTCGCGCCAGCTTTTTTCGCGGCACTTTCAATTCTTGTTTTGCACATTTCACAGTTCCCTTTTACCTTGAACTGATTTTTTGAAAGTGTTTGAGCAGATATAAATTGTGTAAATAGGAATAATGCACCAAGTATCAACCTGGAAATATATAATTTCATTTTGTTTAAAAGTTTAAATTAATTAAAAAACAGTTCACTATAAGACATAATGAACCCTTGATATTTTAATTAACCTATCTTGGGCGGTTGCCAGATTTCCTTTAAACGGTCTGAAAGATAAGGATCTGAATACTGAAACTGAGGATTCTTATTCGATTTATAATAAGACAGTTCCAGGCGTAGATTTTTTGAAAAAGGGGTTTCAATAAAAGTATAACAGGCAACACATGATGAGCAGCAGTCATCTTTACATGATTTTGTTTTATCATGGTTGCTGTCTTTTTTTGAAGAATGATTTTTACAGCAGTCCATTTTCTTGGAAGACTCTGCTTTACAGCATGTTTCCTGTGCACCTTGCGCATAGAAATTATCCTTGGGAATCAGAAAAACTCCCAGGCAAAACACTATTGCAATTATGTGAAACAGCTTCATCTCTGCAAAAATACAAAATTTATGGCAAAGGATCACCAACTTTTAGAGAGCAGCTATGCCAAGGTTCTCCATGTGCCGGATTCAGTTTAGGTTTTTCACCCATCGCCAGATTCTGTGCAGCAGGTGCAGGAGCAGGACTTGGAGAAGGTTGAACTACATTTTGTGCTGGCTGTGGGGCAGGAGCAGGCTTACTGTTTAAGGGCTGTCCTACGGGAATATCACATCGGTGTCCGGGCTGTCCGTGCGGAGGGTTCATTCCTGGAGCAGTTTTTACCTGTTTTCCGTTATTATCAAGGGTGATTTTTCCTGGTGATACGGCATTTGGATCAATCTGGATGGTGTTGCCACCATTCACGTTTACATTTTGTGTAGCGGGAGCAGCTGCAGCGGATTGACCATTTAAAGGTTGTCCTACGGGAATATCGCATCGGTGTCCTGGTTGTCCGTGTGGAGGATTCATTCCGGGAGCTGTAGCCATAGGGGCCGGAGCAACGTTGGACTGGATGCCTGCCTGATCCATCAGAGCGGTTTTTGAGGTGGTATTTAGAGCGACGTTGGGTTGTCCAGCATTGGCTTCTTCTTTTAAGTAAGTAGCTCTTTCATCTTTTTTACAAGATGCGGCTAATAGTGATACGGCGATCAAACCTATAAATGTATTCTTCATATCCATGGGTATGAAACAAAATTAGCAAAACATTTTCAATTGTTTTGCTAATTTTATACTTATAATTTGATTTTTGGATTAATTTTTTACCAAAAGTCTAAATCCTTCTCCGTGAACGTTGATAATTTCCAATCCTTCGTCGTCTTTTAATAGCTTACGAAGCTTAGCAATATAAACGTCCATACTTCTTGCTGTAAAATAATTTTCTTTTTTCCAGATCTTTCTTAAAGCAAGATCTCTTGGCATAAAATCATTTCTGTGGATGCAAAGAAGCTTTAATAATTCATTTTCTTTAGGAGAAAGCTTATATTCTTTATCACCTACTTTCAACTGTCTCAGCATAGAGTCGAAGAAAATATTGCTGATTTTAAACTGCTCCTGTTCTTCATTTTCCAAAGTAGAACTTCTCTGAAGAATTGCTTTTATTTTGTATAAAAGAAGTTCTGTATCAAATGGCTTTGTAATATAATCATCTGCGCCCAGCTGATATCCTTTCAAGATATCTTCTCTCATATTTCTTGCAGTAAGGAAAATGATAGGTGTATTTTTATCAATCTTTTTTACGTCTTCCGCTAATGAAAATCCGTCTTTTTTAGGCATCATTACGTCAAATATGCAGATATCGAATTCATTTTCTGTAAATTCTTTTAGTCCCTGCTCCCCGTCAGTGGCAAGAGTTACTTCAAAATTATTGATGGTCAAATAATCCTTAAGCACCGCCCCGAAACTCTGATCGTCCTCTACTAATAATATTCTGTTGCTCATAATTTTAATAATTAAAAATTAACAATTAAGAATGAACTTCCTCACTCTATCTTCTATATTTTGATATTTGGTTTAACCTTTTAATTTTTATAATTGATAAAGGATCATTGATAACTGAT
>CBFQYI010000543.1:0-3118 GCA_965720825.1 uncultured Chryseobacterium sp.
CGCATATCACCGTGTGCATAAGCTATGGCAGGAACTATAGTTTTACGTCCGGAAGCAGAAGCTGTTCCTGTTTCAATATCTTCATATATCTTTTGACCTCCTAGAAGCAGCCCTGTATTAATAGTTAGTCCTGGAGTTGTGGACAGATTTTCTCGTATTTCATTTAGTACGCGGGATGCTTCATAAATTGCCCCAAATCCTGTCTCGGGTTGAAAGATGGTTGCTGAATGTTGGGGTTTTCCCGTTGAGGTCAAAAACCATTCATCAAGGCCTCGTCTTCCCACAATGAGTTCATTGGGTGAAAGTGCGAATTCAAATCCTAAGGCAATATCACTATCTTTAGCAATATCAATGAGTGTTTTTCGCGATATACTTGTTGGTTTTGCAGCCAGTTCCTCATCTCCGGTGAAAACAATTGTGATATTCGCATTTTTAAGTTCTCCAATATGATGCAGAGCTTTCATTGCATATAAAATGGTAACAAGTCCTCCTTTTGCATCAATCACCCCAGGTCCGGTAGCAAATTTCTGATCAGGGGAAAGGGTGAAACGCTGAAAAGGGCTGTCGATAGAGAAAACAGTATCCATGTGTCCGATGATCAATATTTTTTTACGCGAATTACCTTTGATCGTTGCCACCAGGCTTCCGGCATGATGCATTTCTGAGGGAAGGTCATGCCAGTTTACATCAAAACCTATGGCTTCCAATTCTGATTTTATCAGTTCTCCGTTTTTTTTAACACCTTCAATATTTGATGTTTCGCTATTGATATTAACCAGGTTCTCCAGGAGTTTTAATTGATCCTGTTTGTTTTTAGTGACAAAATCAATTATTTTTTTTTCTGTTGGAGTTTTATCCGGAGGTTGGTTAAAAGAAAAGAGCATTCCAGCTACAATAAAATATTTAACGCGTTTAATCATGTTTGTAAAAAATTAGAATGTTTTGAACCGTAACAAAAACTGCTACGCTGATAGAAGTCTGAGTTATTATTCCAAGAATGAAATTGATCTTTTTTAAAATTTTCTTTTCCATTCCTGAGATTTCCTTTTAAAAAGTATATGCAACACTTTCGTTTTGCTCACCATCATTTGTATGGGTTGGACGAACAGTTTTCCTAATGAATTATTGCTGGTCTTCAAACTAATGATCAAAAAACAGGTACTAATAACAGAGGCGGTGATAATGGCAATATTTAATAAATCTTTCATGATATCTTTCTTACTTTTAGCCAGTTTGAATAATTATAATTTATTCCAGATTAGTGGTTTACTATATTTTGAGTAAAAGTATTGCTTAAGTATCTGATAGAGTGTTTGTTAATTGTAGTTATTGAACGGTCAGAATGAAAATATATATTGGGCTTTTGTATATAGTTTAAACTACTTACAAGTAATTTAATACTACAGAGCTGTCGATTTTTATAATGTTTTTTTGCCTATCTTTTTTCTATATGCACTCAGTGACTTATATAGTAAAAAGTGATTTGTAGTTAATTTTATTCCACACCGGAGTCATCGAAATTGTACTTGTAGAAACGGATATGAAGTTTTTTATATCCTGTAGTCTGAAACCTGTATTTAGAAGGATAGTGTGTGAAAAAATGATGTAAAGAAGGTTACGGCCAAAACTATATTATAGATGTGTATTTACCCATGGAAGTCAATCGTCCACTAAAATCCTTAAATAAGCTTTATTTCGAATTTCTAGTTATTAATTGCGTGTCGTTGCTGATATAGACATCCATTTTTGTGTGCAGAATATTTGTTAGCAGTAGCTATACACCGAAAATAGTGTAATTTTTTTCAGTTGGTTAAGATGGAGAAAAACTACATGCCTGCCTGCTTATTCTTACGGTGTTATTTTTCTATGAGTTATCAGATCTCCTAATTTTGCAAATTATTAATAGTGAAACAATATGGTATTTTAATTACATTTTGTACAAAGTATAAGCTCTATACAATATACCTTCTGGATCTATTATCAATCACTTTGTTATATGCAGAAAAAATTAAATGAAAATTTAAAATTTTAATAGAAAGAAATTAAAAAACAAAAAAATGAAAAAAAGTATATTTGTTTTAGCAGCTTTTCTTAGCTCAATGATGTATTCTCAGTTGGGAATTAATACCGGGAATCCTCAAGGTATTTTTCACGTAGACGGAGGAAGAGATAATCCAATAACGGGAGTTCCAACGCGCACTCAGCAATCCAATGACCTGATGATGTCAGCTGCCGGAAATATAGGATTAGGAACAGTAGCTCCGCAAACCAAGCTGCACGTAGCGGGCGAAATTACTGTAGATGTAACAAAAAACTCAAGTATAGCTCCTTTTACAGGTGACATGGCAAGAATTCGTGCTGCAGCCGGAACTGACTGGCATTTGCCAATGGGCTGGAAGGCAGACAGAAGTCTTGCTGTCTTGCCGGGAAAGTTAGAAACAGCTTTAAATATAAATCAATCAAATAATGGTACAGTACTCACTATTCCTTCTACTTTATGGTCAACAAACGCAACACGTAATGATTATTACAGTTTGACAATTGAAGGACTTTATAGTAACCACTGTACTGAATCCAACAATGCAATAATGACGATTTATATTAGAGATAGGGGTATTAATATAACGCTGAATGGTGTCGAACAGGGGACATCATCCAATTCTCCTGATGGAACTACTTGGATATGGACTTCTCCTATTGCCTGTAGTCGTAACGTGACTTTTAGTTATAATCCAACTACAAGAGTTTTATCATATGCCAATTCTGATGCTGATGGAAGAGTTTCCTTCAACGGGACAGCAACACTCTATGGGAATACTGGTTTATAAAGAACTAACTGCATGCGTCAGTGTATCTTCAGGCCCTCTAGACATACATTAAACTCTATAAACTAGATAATTGTGATTTTTTTAGATACAATCCCTTATCATGATTGTGCAGAGTATTTAGTATTTATTCGGTTGATAAGGTAATGCAGGCCAACTAAAATAGAAGTTGGGATGACAAAAAATTACCAGCGATATCGATAGTAAGAAAAAGTAGTACAATGAAAACAAAAACAAATGTCTTTTTAGACTTCAATTATACCCAATTTGATGGCCATCTTCATAATAGTGTG
>CBFQYI010000544.1:0-3115 GCA_965720825.1 uncultured Chryseobacterium sp.
ATATCTAATGTACTAAATCCTAATGCTGAAGCCATAGCAGTATTGGAAACAGTACAGTTGTTATACATACTGGCATTTCCATTGATATTAAAACAGATCTTTGTAAAATCCAGAAAGCCTCCGCCTATACCGCAGGATTGAGCATTTTGATTTCCGCCTACCAGATACGCAGCAGCCCAGTCTGAGCTGTAAATGCTTCCACCGTTTGTGATAAAAGTAGAGAGATTATTGAAAACAGAAAGATCGTTACCAGGAGAGCTGGTTCCCGTCTGTGCCAAATTACGCGAGCCGCAGTTCAGGAAAATAATATCATACTGAGAAATGGTGTTGAAATTTTTTAAATCCTGATAGCTGATTTCTGTCGCCGTATAACCAAGATTAGTAATAATAGCTTCTATTTCGTCATAGCTGCCTTCTACATAAGCTATTTTTGCAATCTGATTCAGTTTGGAATCTTTGGTGGGAACAGTGGTTGTTTCATCCTTTTTTACCGTAACGGGAATCTCCGTTCTGAAATTAAGACCATTACCGGTCTGAATGTGAAGGGTTGTATTTCCTTCAGGGGCAGTCAGGCTGAAAGAACCATCTGCATTGGAAAAAGTGTGATAAACCTGATTTTTGCTATCAATAGTAAATACAGTGGCACCGCCAATCGGCTTTGTTCCGTTTTTAGCAAATACTTTGCCTTCTACTATTCCGGTTACAGGTTTGGGATTTTCTGGATTCACAGAGTCATCGCCTCCTTTACAGTTTACTAAGAGCACAAGGCTGCATAGTACGATGAACAAGTAATTTTGTCTCATATTTAATTGATTTTGATGGGTTTAGTTTTAACCAAATTTAATAAATTTTTAATATTAAAACACTTAAATTGTAATTTATTTTAATATTTTTTACTTAAATGGACTATTTGTAGTTAATTTTTCATTTATAATTGAGGGTTGTATAAGATTTGATATTTTAAAGCTGAGTTCACGAATTTTTTTTATATGAAATTCTCCGGTTAATACTTTTTGGGATGAAAATTGATTGTGAATAGTAAAATGATGATTCTTAATTTCATAAATTTGCTGTAATGAATGACCAGTTACAAGAAACCAAAAACTTTATACAGGAGCTGAGCGAACGGCTTTACATTTATATTACCCAGATATCACCCTCCGGATTGGATTGGGTTTTTCATATTATTGTAAAACTAAGCTTACTTCTTGTTCTGTTTTTTATTACTGATTTTGTTTTTAAGTTCATTATCAATGCTGTGTTCAGATTATTTCATAATGAACAGAAATTTCCCATCTTAAAATCTATTTATCAGGCTAAAATCACCAATTCTGTAGCTCATTTTGCAGCTTTGATTGCTGTAGCTGGTATTCAGGGATCCATATTTCCGGAAAATGCACTACCGAAGACCACCATTTTTATTATAAGATGTATCAATCTGGGATTAGTATTGATATTAGCAGGAATGCTCTACAGATCGCTGACAGCTTTCAGGAACTATTTCAGCATTAAACAGGATTTTTACAAAATAATGGCGCTTAATGCCATTTCAGAAACCGTAAAAATCTTAGGACTTTTCGTATTTACCGTAGTAGGGCTTTGTGTGATTTTCGGAATCAAAGGAACAACTATCGTAGGAAGTCTGGGGGCTATTACAGCTGTTTTGGTATTGGTTTTCAGAGATACCATTCTGGGGTTTGTAACAGGTCTTCACGTGGCTACTTCCAAAAATCTGAAAGTAGGAGACTGGGTAAGCATTCCCAAATACAGCATCGAAGGAAATATTACGGAAATCAACCTGTTGACCACCAAAATTACCAATTTTGATAAAACAGTTTCAACGATTCCCACTTATGATCTGATGACCACCGAGATCAAGAATATGCAGGTGATGTCTGAATCTAATACCCGAAGAATAAAAAAATCAATTTATTTTAACATTAATTCTTTTAAATTTTTGACAGATGAAGATGTGGAACGTCTAAAAGAGATTAACCTGATTTCGGATTATCTGGAAGAAAGAGCATCAGAGATCAAAAAAGAAAAGGAAAGTCTGGAGCATAAAGATAAAGTTGTGAATGGAAGACAGCTTACCAATATTGGTGTTTTCAGATATTATGCACAGAAATATATTGAAAATGACCCCGATATAGATAAAAACGGAACCAGAATGGTTCGTCAGCTGGAGATTACTCCACAAGGACTGCCACTTGAAGTATACTGTTTTGCCAATGATTCCAAATGGGAACGTTTTGAGCAGATACAGGCAGATATTTTTGACCATTTATTAGTGGCTTCAAAAGAATTTGAACTTCAGGTGATGCAGGTAAGCGTGAAAGTATAGAAGAGCAGGAAGACAGAAGAGGGAAGCTGGAAGTTTCAGCCCTTTTTAAACAAATTTTAAATGATCATGAATGGAGAAGTACCAATAGAAATACAAAGTCCGGATTTACTTCCAGCCCCAGGCTTCTAACTTCTGACATCTCATATCTAACATATATAATATAAAATGACAAAACTAAGCGTAAACATCAATAAAATTGCGACGTTAAGAAATGCAAGAGGAGGTGAAACCCCAAGTGTTACAGAAGCTGCTGTAAAAATTCAGGAATTCGGAGGGCAGGGAATTACCATCCATCCAAGACCTGATGAAAGGCATATCACAAGAAAAGATGTCTATGATCTGAAGCCGTTGGTTACGACTGAGTTTAATATTGAAGGAAATCCTCATCAGGATTTTATTGATATGGTATTGGAAGTGAAGCCTGAACAGGTAACGCTGGTACCGGATGCTGATGATGCCATTACATCCAATGCAGGCTGGGATACAAAAAAACATCTTGACTACCTTACAGAGATTATTGCAGAATTTAAAAAAGCAGGCATCCATACTTCTGTTTTTCTGGATCCTTTGCCGGAGCTTGTAGAATATGCAGCCAAAACAGGCGCAGACAGAATAGAATTATATACAGAAGCGTACGCAAAAAATTATCTTATCAATAAAGAACAGGCTATAAAACCTTATTACGATACCGCTGTTGAAGCTACCAATTTCGGATTGGGAATCAATGCCGGTCATGATCTGAGCTTAGAAAATCTGAAATACTTTGCAGAT
>CBFQYI010000545.1:0-3101 GCA_965720825.1 uncultured Chryseobacterium sp.
AAACTCCACTTGGAGAAACTCTCCATCTGATATTATATGTAGCTCCTGTTGTTGCCACCCACGAAACATGGGCTGATGTAGGTGTAAGATTTGCAATAGTGATATTGGACGGTGCAATATTGGTACATGGCTGCATATCAATCAATTTCACCGCGTAATCTTCTACTTCCCCATTGGTGAAAGTTCCACAGGCACTTGGTGAACTTGAATCTCTCAACACCACCCGCATACGTGTTGTAAGCGGACCTGAATAAGCAGTCGCAGGAACTGTAAATGTATTGGCTACGGGAGTCGTCGTATTATTGGCTTCGTTTAAGATTCTTTCAGCTGTTTCAAAAGTTCCGTTTCTATTAAAATCGATCCATACACTTACTGCCTTACTGCTTAAAGCCGCAGGCCAGGATTATTATTTGTTCCTCTTACCAAAGTAATCAATTTCGCTGCATCAATCGAATAATCTGTATAATTATTAGCTCCTGAATCATTACTCATTATATAAGAGCTCACCGGAGTTACCTTTACATTTGAAATATATCCCAGGTTGGTATTACTGGAAGAAGCTGTACAATATGGGGTCATAAAGACTGTGGCTGGAGAAAAGCTACCTGTAATTCCTAAGCATACATTCGCTATACGAACTTCGTAATAAGTTCCTGCTGTTAAGCCTGTAAGGATCAGTGTATTTGTTGTAGGAGCAGGAGTATAGGTATTCCAGTTGGTAGTTCCTACTATACGATACTGAAAAACATATGTCGCGTTGAATGAAGCATTCCAGGTTACTGTTGCAGCAGTTTGTGTTATAGCAGACACCACCACCCCTCCAGGAGGATTAGTGGTACAAATTGGTAATGTATCAATGGCTGCTGTTCCTATTGCATAAAATACATTATTAATCGCACTTACTCTAATTTTGGCTGTTCCACCTACCGTCAAAGGGAAAGAGCTGAAATCCAGAGATTGACTACCATCATTAGGTGTTGAAGCAGCAACAACATTCCAGGTTGCTCCATTATCAGTAGTAAAATCTATTTTCACATTCGCTGTGCTGTAAGGAGCTGTATTGGTATTTACCACATCCCAGGTTACACTGGTAAGACCATTATTATAGATGGTGGTAGCATTTACTTTAAATGGACCATTGTTTCCTACAATAATAGTTTGTGTTGAGCTCTGAGTCTGCTGCTGGCTAGCAATCGGGCTATTGTCTCTTACCGTTACAGCAAATTTTGTAGTTCTTGCCACACTAGATACAGCTTCCCAAAGATTATTAGAGTTATTAAGCACACCCGCCAATACTGACGACAGCTTTGGAAAATAACGAGTGGGGCTTGTGGACGGCATCAAAGATCTAAATGAAGCTCCTTCATCTGTATTTCCCAAGTTACCACTATTAATAGACACTGTCATAAGATCTACTTCTTCCCATGCATAGGTCAACGGATCATTTTCAGGATCTGTAGCAGATGCAGTCAATACAAAAGCTGTACCTTTAGGGATGTTGTAAGTAGGCATTGATATTATAACCGGAGGATTATTTGTTGTGGATGTCTCCACGTCACATGTTTTAGCAGCCAGATTAGACTGAACCTGATCAATAGTCCCTTTAAAAAAATAAGCTTCACTATTCTGCTGTATATCAAATGTAGTCCCCGCTGGAGGTGTCATATTGGCATTTGCAACACCCGCATAAGCCATAATTGTTGTCCCTGAACCCGGTTCCATTTGCACGGGCGCTCCTTGATTTTGATAGGAGAACGTATGATTTCCTCCTAATTGATGCCCCATTTCATGAGCGACAAAATCAATATCAAACGTATCACCTTGTGGAACACCATTGGAAGGTGAAGTAATTCCTGATCCTTTCCCACTAGGAACAGCAATAGTGGGATCAACACATACACAGCCTATACAACCGGCATTTCCACCACCTCCGGAAGCACCAAACAAATGTCCTATATCATAATTTGCATTTCCTACATTAGCCGTTAAAGTTTGTTGTAGTTCATTATTCCATGAATCCGGGACACCTGCACCCGGAACAACAGTTGCATAGGGATCTGTAGCAGCATTGGTGTAAATTACATTTGGGTAATTTTGCAGATTGAGATGAAGTGCGAAATCTTTTTCAAAAACTCCATTTACCCGGGTTAAGGTTGCATTAATTGCTGTTAAAGCACCCGCAACTGTGCCGCCGTGAAACTGCGTATATTCACCCGTAACTGACATTACCAGCCTCATGGTCCTGTATTTTTTATCTGAGGATCTTGCAAAATCACCAGGTTGATTAGTAAAAGATGATCCTTTCTGATACAGTCTTTCTATTTCATGTTGATTTGCTTTTGTTTCTTCAGTTGAACATGTAAATCCATTTTTATTTCCTTCCGTCTTTGGGTGAACACTGTAAATGGTTTTAGCAGCATTAGCAGGTTCAATGAATTCATACCCGTTCTCCTTTATAATCATAGATTGAAAATCATTAGGAGCAAGACTGAATCTTACATATTTTGAAGGATCATCTATCCCTATCCCAACATAAGAACCTAACTGATACTGATCTGCTAATTCCTTCACTACGACCGGAAAGCTATAAACAGAAAACTTTTCCAATTTTCCATTTAATGTGGGTAAAGATATAACGATAGGTTTTGCATTCTTTCCCGTCTCTTGTGCTTTTGTTAATTGAGATTTTAACAATGGGATATCTAGAGAATAATAGTCCCTGGCTGATGAACTATTTTCATATCTTTTTTTTTCACCAGATGCAGTTGTCCATTGAGATTGAACAATTGCAAACAAACAAAAGAAAAAGAAAGAAGTAAAAATTCTTTTCATAGTTTTGTATTGTATTTTGAATTAATCTCACAAAAATAAATTTTATATTATCAAAAAGCAATTCAAAAATACAAACCATTGAAAAGTTAGCAATAAAAAACATTAAAAGTTAAAAATATAAACAATTAACAAACATTCATATAAAATTTTAAATAATCACTCCTAAGGGATAAAATGATTTCACAAAAAAATAAGCCTCCGTTTCTGGAGGCTTATTCTATTTGAAATTTAAATGACTTATTCTTTAATAAATTTCTTTTGGGTAGTAT
>CBFQYI010000546.1:0-3060 GCA_965720825.1 uncultured Chryseobacterium sp.
AGAGCATCTGCCTTCTAAGCAGACGGTCAAAGGTTCGAATCCTTTCGCGCTCACTCAAAGACTTACTGGAAACAGTGAGTCTTTTTTGTTGTATTTCATCTCAAATAATCAGTGAGTAAGCATAGTGAATACAGCATCCAGATTTCAATCGGGACGGCAAGGGTTCGAATCCTTTCCCGCTCACTTAAAGACTTACTGGAACAGTGAGTCTTTTTTATTTTTACTCAGACCTGAGTAAAATTTGGCCATTTTAGTAAGTGATAATAAAAGTAATATAAGAAGATGATTCTTAAATAAGTACAACGAGTCAAAGAGTGTTCACGAAAAAATAATTAAAAATTATTCCTAATTTTATTTTTTTATTCCAAAAAGTATTGTACCTTTGCAACCGCAAAAACGAAGTAAAATTCGTTATTGATGACCCTCTCGGGGCGTAGCGTAGTCCGGTCATCGCGCCTGGTTTGGGACCAGGAGGTCGCAGGTTCGAATCCTGCCGCCCCGACTTATAAAATTTAGGGTGCGTAGCTCAGCTGGATAGAGCATCTGCCTTCTAAGCAGACGGTCAAAGGTTCGAATCCTTTCGCGCTCACTTAAAGACTTACTGGAAACAGTGAGTCTTTTTTGTTGTACTCAAAATCTTTGAAACTCATACTTGTGATGCCCCTTCTGATATCCTACTCAAAAAATTATTATTCTTAGTACTAAATATCATTGGGAGGTCTGTATTTGCTACTTATATAGTATTTCTACACATAATATAAGACACTTCAATTTAGCAGTATAAAATGCACTATGATACCGGAACCTTTATTTCCATTCGTATACCGATTTATATCTAATAACTTGAGAAAATTTTGGTAAAGAAAAAGTCATATCGAACAATATTTTTTCATTTTCTTTTTCAAACTTCATGCAAAATAAACACACCAGCAATATCAGTTACACCCCCATATACTGTGCGCAAGCAATGAACATACAACATCCATACAACCTAATAATAACACTTACAGATAGGGCAAAAATCACATGATGTACCTATGGTGTATTCTATAATTTTCTTAATTCTTTTCTTTTTTTGAAATTGCAGGCAATTATCGATTCTAAAACACAAGATTGATCAAAAAACCTTTATGATGCCAACAGGTGGAGTTAATAATTCCACCTGTTTTTTACCGATGTTAGCCTTAATTACAAGAATTAATACAAGACAATTTACACTATGATGAAATTCACTTTTATCTTGCACTATATCAAATTTTTGTACTATTAATACAGTATTTATTCTATGACCATGAAATCTTTGAAAAATTTTAATAAGATAATCTATTGTCTTATTTTTACATGCTGTTGTTCTAAACTATTTCCACAGCACTATAATAAGCAGCAAATAGATACTTTACTTATAAAAACAAATGAAGAGCTTAGAACCAGAATATCTAACAAAGATCTGATCATTTGGAATCAAAAAATTATAAAAGATGCTATTCAAAATAATTATCCTAAAGGAGAAGCCTGGGGATATGCCAATATTGCCAATCGTCTCTGGCTGATAGGAGAATTTAAAAAGGCTATAGAATATCTGAACTATGCGGAGGAAAAATCAAAAAAGATTAATGATGACTTTCTTACTGGCAAAATTAATCAGGAGTATTCACAAGTCTACAACAGAATGAATCTGCCTAAAATGGCTTTAGATTATAATTTAAAAGCCATGAAATCTGCTTTAAGATTGAAAAAAGACAATCAGGACTGCCGATTTTTTGTACGGTATGTCTATTCTACCCGAGCAGTTTATTTCAACGGAATTGATCGACCTGATTCATCACTAGTCTATCTTCACAAGGCAATGAAAATAGACCCTAACCCTTTAGACATCTCACATGTAGCCTACCATTATACAAAGTACAATTGGAATTTAGATTCAGCTAACTATTATTTTAAAAAAACCTTTGATCTGTTAGAAACCAAAAGATTTAAGCATAATAAATACCAAAGAGCAGTAGCCTTGTATGATTATAGTAATTTTATGCAGGTTCAGAAAAAAAATAATGAAGCTATCGATGCGCTTATAAAGTCGACTGAACTGGCAAAAGAAGTCAACAGACCTCAACTGGTTTTAAATAACTACAAATTACTTGCCTCATTGTATAAAGAGCTTAAGGAAGCTGATAAAGAAGTTGAATATTTAAACAAGGCAACCTCACTAAAAGACAGCATAGATACTAACCAAAGCAAAGCTATCACATTAGCTTTTAATAAAATATCCAAGAAAGAAGAAGAAAAACAAAACATTAAATTCCAGACAGCTCTATGGTATGGAGGGATTTTATTTGTGCTTGTTTTTTTACTGTCTGTTTATTTTTATCTGCAGTTTAAAAGAAA
Source organism: uncultured Chryseobacterium sp. (assembly GCA_965720825.1). Lineage (GTDB taxonomy): Bacteria > Bacteroidota > Bacteroidia > Flavobacteriales > Weeksellaceae > Chryseobacterium. Next base: position 2,383 of record CBFQYI010000546.1, read on the forward strand.
GAAAAAAAGGCTGATCGAAAGCAAAACAATTATTCTTCAGCAGGAAGAAGAAGCAAAAATTCTAAAAAGAAAACTCAGTGAAAATCATGAGCAGATTATCCAACTGGCAAAGAAAAACAGTCCTGGTTTTTTATCATTATTTCAGGAAACTTATCCTGAAGTCTGCCAGCAGCTTTTAAAAATCAACACCCATCTTTCTCTCTCCGACTTATCTTTCTGCGCTATGATTTGTCTGGGGTTCTCTTCAAAAGAAATTGCACAGTATTCTTCTATGGAGCACAGATCTGTACAAACAAAGAAATACCGCTTACGCAAAAAATTAAACCTTGAAGCAGAGACTGATCTCTATCAATTTATCAGATCAATATCTGAGGTTCAATAATATGATGGTAATTATCTTTAGAAGTAATAAATGAGTTTACTCCTGATATTATACGTAAAATCCCTCAACCGTAATTGAGGGATTTTTAATTTTATAGATGCTGATTCTATTTCAGTTTGTAGGTATTTCCATTCCAAAGATAAATTTTGGAAGAACTTTTTTTCTTCTCTCTATCTTTTTCATCCACGTCCATATCTTCCACTTTTAAGATAAATGCATTGGAAATTCCTCCTTTATCATTAGGAAAAACATATTCTTCGCTATGATAAAAAGCACCTGCATCACTTACATTGGTT
>CBFQYI010000547.1:0-3051 GCA_965720825.1 uncultured Chryseobacterium sp.
TAAAACCCTTTGTCCCATACGAGCGGCTAACTGGATTCTTTTTTCATAGGAATCTGATGTTAGCTGAATAAGTTCAGAATCAATGTCAATTTGCTGCTTTAATCTATCAGTATCACTTATATTTTGGTTTTTTTGAATTTCTCTATTCTTTCCTTCAATAATATTCTTTTCCTTATTGAAATTAGTTTCTAGGTTTTTAGACCTTTCATTATAAAGTTTTTCGTTTGATTGTACAGCCGCATCTATAGCTTTTTTATAAGAAGCACCTTTCAGCTTGATTTCTTTGGCGTTTGCACCTTTTAGGAAGTCCTGAAGTTTTTTATCATATCGGATTGCAATATTTTCTTTTTCCTGAAGATAATCTTCATAACCAATTTTTAAAGCAAGTCTGTCACGTTCTAAATTTGCCAGTTCAATACTTCTTTCACCATCTAAAATCATGAGGAAATCTTTTTGACCACCCGTTAATGAAGATCCTCTTTGTCTTGATGGTTTATTATCACCAGATAAAACAGTTTTTTTAACTGTTGTCTTTTTTTCTAGATTATCACCACGATCGATGTATTCATCAAGGCTTTTGCCTGTATTTCTACCTGTTGAAGTAGAGAAATATTTTCCTTGGTAATTAAAATATGCTGCCTTAGATGCTTTTGCATCATCCCAGGCTTTTTTATATCTATTGGTTTCTTCTTCTCTTTGGCGTATAGCTCTTTCGTTTGGAGTTAATCCAGAAAATAATCTATCGGCATCATTAGTAAGCTTATCCCACTTTTTGTAAGAATTTATAAGACTATCTGCACTCTTCTCCATCTTTTGGCTAAACTTATCCCATCCATTTTCTTCAAACATTGTTGAAAAGAAATTAGAAACAATGCTGGTAAGATATTTAATAGCAGATGCTAAAATGTTAACGTCAGCACTTACCAATTGTAATGTTGCCTGGAATTTTTCCATTTTTGTGGAAGTGGTATCCGTTATTCCAGTAACAGTCCCTAAAGCTTCAAACAAAGATGCTATAACATCAATCAGTCCGCCTACAATTTCCCTTCCTGCGGATCCATCTTTGACCAATACATCTAATAAGAACTTCATTCCATATGAAAGCGCGTCAATGCTCCCAGCAAGGAAATCCATATTATCCTTATTGTCGGTAAATTCACTTAAGAAAGATGTCCACTCGTTTTTTAGACGGTTTTGAGCGGCCGCAATTGTGTCAATGTTTCCTGCAGTATCTAAATTGTAAACCTCAGAAAGTCTTTCCGCTACCTGAGGAAGTACATTATCTGCTACAACAGTTCCCGCTTTCAACATTTTATCCAGTTCAGCTGTGGAAACACCCATACCATCAGCAAACAATTTGAATGCTCCCGCCATACGATCACCCAGCTGGCCACGCAATTCCTCGGCTTGAATTTTGCCCTTTGAAATCATTTGCTCTAAAGCCCTGAATATTCCGGTAGACTGTTCTGCTGATAAGCCTAACTTTGCAGAAGCACCTGAAAAACTGTCAAATATTTTTCGAGCCTGTTCACCTTCCAAGTATGTACCTTTTACAGCAGCCGAATATTTAACATAAGCATCTGTAGTAGATACTAGCTCTAATCCGTATTTATTGGTTAATTCAGATAGATATTCTTTCTGAAATGCCATTTGAGCCTCAGTTTCAAATACTGATTTTAAAGCTAAGTTTTGAGCATCTAATGCTTTAACTGTTTCATATGCATCTGTAGCAATCCCAACAATAGTATTGGCAATATTTTCAATTGCGCTTGCTCCAACAACGCCTTTTAAAATATCGTTGACTCTTCCCTGTAATGCTCCGCTTCTTTGATTTGATGGCAACGTCTGTTGATTTACGCGTCTAAGTTCTCTTTCCAGACGTATTGCTTCATTTGTTGTAGTTCTAAAATCTCTATTAAGTTGAGATATTTGGCTTCTGTATTCACGTTGAGAAATTGTACCTTGTCTGAGCCTTTCTCTCAACAATACCATTTCGGAACCATAATCCCGGGCCGTTTGTCTGGTCTGGCGGGTTTGGCGAGTTAACTGAGCATGAGCACTTGTTGCATCCCTATTTGCTCTCGCTTCCGCCGCAGCTTCTCTGGCAGCTTGTTGTCTTGCACGACTTTCTGATCTGCTGGCTTCTGCTAACTCCCTTCTCGTTCTGGCTTGTTCAGTCTGAAGCCTTGCCTGTTGGCGTTCTAAATTTGCGGTTCTTGCCAAAGCGTCTGCCAACCGCCTCTCCATTGCCGTGTAATGAGATGTGTACTGACTTAGTTCACGAATAGCAGCCGAATATTCCCTTATCCTCCCGGAATTAAAAGCCTGGTTAATTTTGTTGGTGTTAGTAACCATTTCTTTGAACATCTTATTGACATCCTTTCCCGCAGCCTCAATCTGCTTTAATTCTTTCACAGACTCCTGAGCCTGTATTACTGCTAATTTATCTGGCATGACTATTCATCTTATTTATTTCCTCAACCCTTTTTATCAGTGCCTTAATCATTAATCCGTATTGGTAAAGAGATATTTTCGTGTCATCTACAGGTATTTCCAACCCTAGACATACACTCACAAACTGCTCTTCTATATCGAATTGTAAATCTCCCCTTTCAGCATCTTCTTTTTTTATTTGACTCTCAATCTTTAAAAGCTCATTCTTAATTTTTTCGATCTTATTTTGAACAAATTCTCTTTGCTTGTATAGATCATCACTTTTTTGAATTTTAAAATCTTTAAGCAGATCCTTTATTGTGTCCGCGTTTAGATCTTCAGAGGCCGGAAGATTATTATATTTTCTTATCTCAGTGCTTCTAATAGTCAATTCTATCAGATGAAGAATTATATTGTATTTATTGAATTCATTAGTGGCAATCGCATGTTGTCCGTAAATAATAACATCATGATTTTTTACATTCAGAGACGTAGCATAATCCTCTTCAATAGCATCAAACTTTTCTTTAAGTAAATTCACGTCTAGGCTTATTACATCGCCTGGCTCATAGCCTTTAACCATGAAATAAAAATCTCCCGTTTGAACTATTCTTTTAT
>CBFQYI010000548.1:0-3045 GCA_965720825.1 uncultured Chryseobacterium sp.
CGAATGAAGAGATCTTTATTCTGGTGGTAGACAGCACAAAAGTTGCTAAAAAGTAATAAAAGTTGAATAGAACGACGTTAATGATGAAATGAATTTTTAATTTTAAAAATTCACTTGCTAAGCAGAATTCACCATTGACCATTCACAAATAAAAAAACTAATGTCAAATACAGATATACTTTCAAACTGGGAAAATCTAGTCAAAAAACAACTTAAAACAGAGGATATTTACCCTGTTTTAGAGAAACAAAATCTGGAAGGAATAGAGGTGAAGCCTTTTTATACAGAGGTTCGGAAACCTTTGGTCAACCTGCCAAGAGTTGAAGAAAGCACCCATTTGGTAGCTAGATACCATGAAAGTCTGGAAGAAGAAGTATTTGCATTTATGCTGGATCAGAATGTAGAAAACCTTGATCAGAAAACTCTTTTTGTGAATAATAAAGATCTTGCAGGGCATATCAGTCCTAAAGAAGAAGATCAGTATTTTTCGCTGATTGATGTCTTTAATGAAAAAGAAGGAACTATTGATGATCAGCTGGTAAAAGAATTGCTGTCAAAAGATTTTAAAAGAAATATTTGTGTAGATATCTCACTCCATCAGAATGCCGGAGCAGCTATCTATCAGCAGCTTGGAATTGCTCTTGCAAAAACTAAGGAATTGGTGGAAGCTTATGGTGCTGAAGTTTTAAGTAAACTGATCTTCAGAATAGCTGTAGGAGGAAGCTATTTCTTTGAAATGGCCAAACTGAGAGCTTTTAAAATCGTTTTTAACCAACTTTCCAAAGAATATGGACTGGACGAAGTTCCTTACATCTTTGCCGAGACTTCGTTGCGAAATAAAGCGGTTGCTGACAACGAAAATAACCTTATCCGTTCTACACTGGAGCTTGCTTCTGCAATGATTGGTGGGGCAGATGCTGTTTTCTCCAACAATTATCTGGTTGACAGAAGCACAGATAATTCCGAAGAAATCTCTTTCAAACAACAGATCGTCCTGGCTTACGAAAGTATTATCAATGTATTTGAAGATGCTTCTAACGGAAGCTACTATGTTGAAGATATTACCCAGCAGTTTGCTGAAAAAGCATGGGATTTATTTGTGGAAATAGAAGAGGCCGGAGGATATCTTGAATTGTTGAAACAGGGAGTTGTTCAGAAAAAGATCTATGATCACGCGATTGAAGAGCAGCAATGGATTGAAGAAGGAAGAATAAAGCTGATCGGAGTGAATTTATACCCTAAATTAGACGTTAAAAAGTCTATTGGGGATCTTTACAACGAAAAAGAAATAAAAGCCGTTCGTTGGGCTGAAATGTTTGAATAGAACACCCGTAACATCATGAAAAAAAGTTTCTTAATTTTCCTTTTATTGTTTTTTGGATTATGTTTTTCTCAAACTGAGAAAGATTTGTATGGAAAATGGGTAGGAACAGATGCGGGGAGCGCTGGCTCATTTACATTTTTTTCAGACGGTTTTGTAAAAGTAGAACTTGATGGATTGAATATTGACGGTAGAAATCATATAATTCCTGACGGACCCAATAAAGGTAAAGTTGCACAGGTAAAATATGCTGCGGATTTTTCAAAAAAAATTGTAAAATTTAGTTTAATTGCATCATACAATGATTTTAATAATAAACTTGAAGAAAGTAAATTTTTAAACGGACTTATTAAATTTGTTAATGAGAATGAATTTCTAATATTTTTCGACTTTGAAAATAAAAACCCTACAGATATTGATATTACATCTCCAAATGTGTTGACGCTATATAAAGAAAAAAGCTTATAGTTTTTAGTAATGAAAGAAAAACTGATAGATTTATTTGAATACACCTATCATTTCAATATTGAGATGATTAAAGTAATCTCTGAAAACAGAGAACTTGTAGATGATAAAACAATCAATCTCATTAATCATACTCTTAATGCACAACAGATCTGGAATGCCCGGATATTGGGTGAGGAAACCTTTGAAGTATGGCAGATCAATCCCTTTGAATCTTTGGTAGAAACCAATCAAAAGAACTTTCTTAAAAGCATTGATATTATTAATAATCTTGATGTGGACACAAAGATAGAATATCAGAATTCAAGAGGAACAAAGTTTGAAAATACCATTTTTGAAATGCTTTTTCATGCAGTAAATCACTCCACCTATCACAGAGGGCAAATCAACTCTTTGTTTAAGCAGAACGGTATAACACCGGTATTGACTGACTATATATTTTATAAGAGATAATTTTAAGATATTGATACCTCGGCTCCACTCAGTATGACACTGTTAAAAATACTGTCTTAATTTTTCAATTATAAATTAAGCACTTAGTATTAGCGTTGTCATGCTGAGCGGAGTCGAAGCATTTTAAACACATGAATATAAGAAGTGGCAGAATCTGTGGGAAGTAAAGTACTAAACAAAGAAATTCAAAACTATATCAATGCAAATCTGAATACGGATTTACATACACTATTATTGAAAAAATCTCCGTTTCCAGAGGTTTCTATGCATGAAATTGCACAGCAGATCAAAGGAAAACAGGTGGCAGAGAGGAAATTTCCATTTCTCTTAAAAGAAGGTATTCTTTTCCCGCCACAGCTTAATCTTGAACAGTCTTCATCAGAGAAAACAGCCCTTTATAAATCAGAATTTCTAAAAGGAAATAAATTCATTGATCTGACAAGTGGTTTTGCTATTGATGCCTTTTATCTGTCTCAAAATTTTGATAATATCACTTTAATAGAGCAGAATACTGAGCTTTTAAAGATTGTTGAAAATAACTGGGGTATTTTAGGTCGCAAGGCGAAATTTATCAATCTTAAGCTTGAAGAGTTTCTGAAGGAGAATCAGGAACACTTTGATGTCATTTATCTTGATCCGGCCAGAAGAGGCGAGCAAAAAAACAAAGTTTTTCTTTTAGAAGACCTTTCTCCTGACATTCTTGAGATTCAGGAACAATTACGTTCTATTGCCAGTCAGGTAGTGATTAAACTTTCTCCTTTGATTGATCTTAAATACCTTGTTTCAGTATTGCCGGGTATTTCCAG
>CBFQYI010000549.1:0-3044 GCA_965720825.1 uncultured Chryseobacterium sp.
AAAAGACTTCCCGAAGTCATAATCATTGCGGTGAATAAGATGGAACGTATCATAATTTGTAATTTATTTTAATATAAACTACACTAATCCTTTTCACAAATACAACAAATAATAATTGTGTAATTCGTGTAAAAATTTGTGGTATTAGTGTTGAGAAGAAATCTTATCGAAATTAATAAAAATAAGTCAGAAAGAATATTAATAGAATATTATTTAATCTTTTTCAGAAATCATTTGGTATTTTAAGCCTTACTCAGGTCTGTAAAACTGATACTGTCCATCTTGATAGTAAGCATTGATATGCTGAAGCCCATTGGTCAGAATAATTTCCCTTGCTCCGATAATAGAATTGTATCGGGCAGTCTGTTCAAATGTTTTTTCTGTTAGTTTGATCTGCGGAGCTTTACATTCAATCAGAATTACGGGTTCTGTTTTTTCAGTAACCAGAAGGTCAATTCTTTTGGTAAGGCCATTCAGAACAATCTTTTTTTCGGTAATCAGAGCCGATGTGGAGTAGGATTTTACCGTAAGATAATAATGTATCCAGTGTTGTCTGACCCATTCCTCAGGAGTGAGCAGAAGATAAGTTTTACGAACCAAATCATAAATAAAAAACTTATCTTTGTCTTTCTTGAATTTAAAATCAAAAGTTTCCTGAAAATTCAGTTTTGGAAGTTCCATTAATAAGATGAAAGAATTAGATTTAATCCTCAAAAATATTAAAAATAAAGAAGTTTTACCTATTTATTTTTTCCACGGAGAAGAAGCTTACTTTATTGATGTTGCTGTAAAAGCCCTTGAACATAACTTTTTGGAAGAAGATGAAAAAGCTTTCAACCAAACCGTTACTTACGGAAAAGATACCTCTTATCAGGAAGTTCTTTCCCTGGCAAGACAGTTTCCGATGATGGGAGATAAGCAGGTGATTATTGTGAAAGAAGCTCAGGATTTACGATTCAATGAAGAGGAAAACAGAATTCTGGAATCTTACGTAGAAAATCCTGTTCCTTCTACCGTTTTGGTTTTTGCTCATAAGCATAAGAAACTGGACAGTAGAAAAAAAGCGGCCAAAGCCTTAGATAAAGCCAAAGCCCTTTTCCTTAGTGAATCTGTAAAGGAAAGCAACTTACCGAAATGGATTTCGGATGAATGTGCAAAGCTGAAAATCAATACAGCTCCTAATATTTCTCATCTTCTGGCAGAATATCTGGGAAATGACCTTTCAAGAATTTCCAATGAACTGAATAAACTGAAGATGATCCTTAAAGAAGGAGAAATCCTTGACGGAACCATCGTTGAAAATCATATCGGAATCAGTAAAGAATATAATATTTTTGAGCTTCAGAAGGCTTTGGGAACTAAAAATGCCAATGCTGCTTTTAAAATTGCTCATTTTATGGGTAAAAACCCGAAGAATAATCCTTTTGTCATGATGCTGGCAAGTCTTTACAATTATTTTTCAAACGTTATTATTTATCAGACGATGGCAGGACAGTCTCCACAGACCATTGCTTCACAGATGGGAGTAAATCCTTATTTTGTCAAAGACTATGCTGAAAGCGCAAGACTTTACCCTTTGAAACATGCTACAAGAGTCATTTCTATTTTACGTGAATTCGATATGAAAGGAAAAGGACTCGGAGCGGTAAATATGGGGGAAGCGGAACTTATCAGGGAGTTGGTGTACAAAATCATTAATGTAGATAAGATTAAGATGAAGGTGTGAGGCGAATTGCGAGATACGAGGTAACGAGTTGCGTGATATGTGTTGCGAGGTAACGGGATATATGATTCGAGGTTTGAGAGTTAATGGAAAAAGTTTTGGATCTTCTTACCAACCTCAACCCCGTAGCACAAAAACCCGAACCCCGAATCCCGAACCGCGAAACTCACCCCACAATAGCTACCATTGAAATTCAACATATCAGATATTGACAAGTATCATTAAAATAACTTTAAAAAGAAATTAAAAATTCCGAAATTAGCGGTCTTAATTCAAATTAAATCTTTTCGAACAAAGTAAATTATGGAGCAAAACATTTTAGATTGTGTGATCGTTGGATCTGGGCCTTCTGGCTTCACCGCTGCTATCTATGCAGCAAGAGCAGACTTGAAACCTGAATTATACACAGGTTTGGAGCCGGGCGGACAATTAACAACCACTACGGAAGTGGATAACTTCCCAGGGTATCCAGCCGGGATTACAGGTCCTGAAATGATGATGGATCTGCAAAAACAGGCAGAAAGATTTGAAACTAAAGTTCATTACGAAATGATCACTAAAGCTGAATTCTCCAAGGAAGTAGGCGGTGTTCACAAATTATATGCAGGAAACAAAGAGATTCTTGCCAAAACAGTAATCATCTCTACAGGAGCTACAGCAAAATATTTAGGTCTTGATGATGAGAAAAAATATGCAGGAGGTGGTGTATCAGCTTGTGCTACGTGTGACGGTTTCTTCTACAGAGGAAAAGATGTTGTAGTAGTAGGAGCGGGAGATACAGCTGCTGAAGAAGCTACTTACCTTGCAAAACTTTGTAAGAAAGTAACGTTATTGGTAAGAAAAGATGTTTTCAGAGCTTCAAAAGCAATGGTTCACAGAGTAGAAAGTACTCCGAATATCGAAGTGAAATTTCACCATGAATTAATCGGAATTGAAGGAGAAAACAGCCTTGTAGAAAGAGCTGTAATCATCAATAACCAAACTCAGGAGAAATCTACTGTAGATGTAGAGGGGATCTTTATTGCGATCGGTCACAAACCGAATACAGATATCTTCGTGGGTCAGGTAGATCTTGATGAGAACGGATATATTGTGACTGAAAAAGGTTCTTCAAGAACGAATCTTCCAGGGGTATTTGCTGCCGGAGACGTGCAGGATCACATCTACAGACAAGCTATTACAGCTGCAGGAAGCGGATGTATGGCTGCAATGGATGCAGAGAAATATTTAGCTGAATTACACTAATACATACTATTCAGTTTATACATACAAAGCGTGCCCCATGGGTGCGCTTTTTTTATTGGAAAACACAATGGATAAG
>CBFQYI010000550.1:0-3035 GCA_965720825.1 uncultured Chryseobacterium sp.
CAGCACCCAGGAGTAAGAAGAGAAGTATTTTTTTCATTTTTAGTAAAGTTTAGTTATTATTTATATTGCGTATTCAAATCATATACCAAAAATCTCAAAAACTTTGTTTTCCTCACTTTTTTAATTGTATTTTTGTTCTTATTCAAAAAAGTCATGAAGAAAATACTATATACTTCACTCTTTATTGCCGCATTGATAAGCCCTAAGGTGAAAGCCCAGTATCAGCCAAAAAATGCTTCTAAAGAAGATGTAAAAAAAGCTCAGGAATGGGTTGATAAAACATATAAAAATCTTTCTCAGGATGAAAAACTAGGACAGCTTTTTATTGTGGCATTATATACCAATAGAGGAGAAGAGTATATCAGCCAGGTAAGAAATATTGTTACGAATGATAAAATAGGCGGTCTGATTTTAATGCAGGATGATGCAGCAAAGGAAATCAATCTCGTCAATGAATTTCAGCAAAAATCTAAAGTTCCTTTGATGATCGGTATGGATGCAGAATGGGGAATATACCAGAGAATTGCCACGGCTCACAAATTTCCATGGGCCATGACTTTAGGAGCTATTCAGGATAAAAATCTTGTGTATCAGATGGCGGCAAAAATTGCAGAAGATTGCAAAAGAATGGGTATCAACTGGGATTTTGCCCCTGTAGTGGATGTCAATACCAATCCTGATAATCCAATCATCGGCAACAGAAGTTTCGGATCTGAAGTGAATAATGTAATCACCTCTGCCCTATCCTATTCCAACGGTCTTCAGGATCATAATATCTTAGCTGCAATTAAACACTTCCCGGGTCATGGAGATACCAGCACAGATTCTCACCTTGATCTTCCTGTAGTTTCTCACAATATTGACAGACTTAACACCGTGGAGCTGGCACCATTCAAGGCATTAATGAATAAAGGAATCGGAGGGGTAATGGTTGCCCACCTGTATGTTCCAAGCTTAGAATCAGAAAAAGGAATTCCGGCTTCTATTTCTAAAAATATCATTACAGGATTACTGAAAGATAAGCTGGGTTATAAAGGTTTAATTATTACAGATGCATTAAATATGGGCGCTGTAGCCAATAAATACCAACCAGGCGAACTGGATGCTATGGCTTTTAAAGCAGGAAATGATATTATGCTTTTCTCACAAGGTGTTTCTGAAGGTAAAAAACTGATCCAGAAAGCTATTGACAAAGGAGAAATTTCACAATCCAGAGTAGAGGAAAGTGTGAAAAAAATCCTTTTAACCAAATATTTTCTTGGCTTAACCCAATACACTCCTAAAAATCCTGAAAACATCAATGCTGACCTGAATAATAGTTCTCATACCCAATTGGTACAGAATCTTTATTCCAATGCATTGACTTTATTAAAGGATGAAAAGAAATTACTGCCTCTTACAGGAAAACAGATCTATTATGTTCCTCTTGAAGAAGCTCCTTACCAGACTTTCGCCAACAGATTGGGGAATAATATTATCATTAAAAAAGCTGGAGAGATTAATACTATACCGGCGGGATCTACAGTTATCGTAGGCTTCCATAAAGATAATTCTACAGCTTACAAACCTTACAAAATTTCAGCAGAATCTAAAAAAGTACTTTCTGATCTTACCAAAAATCAAAATGTTATTCTGAATGTCTTCGGAAGTGCTTATGCATTAAAGGATATTGACATCTCAAAAGTTTCAACCGTTCTTGTTTCTTATGAAAACAATGATGATTCTATGAATGCAACTGCGGATGCTTTGAACGGAAAAACAAAAATATGGGGAAAACTTCCGGTACTGGTTAATGATCAGTTGAAACCAGGAATGGGCATAGATCTTCCTATGACAACCTCAACAAAAACCAAATAATACAAAATTAAAACAACAATAATCTAATGAAAATAGGCATACTTTGCTATCCCACCTATGGAGGAAGCGGAATTGTAGCAACAGAATTAGGAATGTCTCTTGCCAATAAAGGATATGAAGTACATTTCATCAGTTCTGCACTTCCTGCAAGATTAGATATCACCAACCCGAATATTTTCTTTCACAGGGTCAATGTTCAGACCTATCCGCTTTTCCAGTATCAGCCTTATGATATTGCGTTAAGCTCGATGATCTACAGGGTTGTCAATCTTTATAAACTGGATCTTCTTCATGCACATTATGCCATTCCTTATGCATATGCTGCTTTTACGGCAAAACAAATGCTTAAGGAAGACAATAATGATATCCCGTTGGTCACCACACTGCACGGTACAGATATTACCCTTGTAGGCCAGCACCCAAGTTATAAACACGCAGTAGAGTTTTCGATCAATCAGTCTGATGCTATTACTTCAGTTTCTGAAAGTCTGAAAAAAGATACCCTTCAGTTTTTCAATATCAAAAAGGAAATTCAGGTGATTACTAACTTTATTGATAATTCGGAATTTGATGACTGCTCTGAGTGCCAGAGAACGCAGTTTGCCAATCCTGATGAAAAGATTCTGATCCACGTATCCAACCTTCGTCCTGTAAAACGTGTAGACGAAGTGCTGCAGATCTTCAAAAATGTGGAAAGAAAAGTTAAGTCTAAGCTGATCATCATTGGTGAAGGGCCTGACATGGAAAAAGTGAATCAGTTTCTGGAAGAAAATCCGGATCTTATTTCCAAAATCCGCCTTTTAGGAAAGGTAAATGACCTTTATAAAATCTTGCAGCTTTCGGATGTATTTCTTCTGCCTTCTGAACAGGAAAGTTTCGGTCTTGCAGCTTTGGAAGCCATGGCTGCTTATACACCGGTCATCAGTTCCAATGCAGGTGGAATTCCTGAGGTGAATATTCAGGGAGAAACAGGTTATCTTGCTGAAATCGGAAATGTGGAAGCCATGAGCAACTACACCATCAAGTTGTTAAGCAATGATGAACTTTTAGCCAAAATGAAGCAAAATGCGAAAGATCAGGCGATAAAATTCGATTTGAAAAACATTCTTCCTATCTATGAGAAAATGTATAGAACAACCATAGAAAATTTTAATAAGGAGCTGACGAAAGTATAATAT